>DCIN01000014.1:14291-42482 GCA_002315815.1 Bacteroidales bacterium UBA1725
TCTTCATCTCACCGCCGTACCAGGTATTGAGGATAACCTGCTCGTTGCTGCTGACGTTGAATGCCACGCAGGTGTCGGAACGGAGTCCGAGTTCCTTGAAATTGGCCACCTTGGCCTTGGATGCACAGTAAACCACGAAGTCGGGATCCTGGTCAAATTCGGCCTGATTCTTCGGGCGGATGAACATATTGGTGACAAAATGAGCCTGCCAGGCAACCTCCATAATGAAGCGTACCTTCATACGGGTGTCCTCGTTGGTTCCGCAGAAACCGTCAACAACATAGAGCTTGTCCTTGTCTGAAAGCTGAGTGAGGGCAAGATTCCTGACTTCTTTCCAAACCTTCTCGGACATAGGATGGTTATCGTTGTGGTAGTCCTCACTGTCCCACCATACGGTATCCTTGGACTTCTTGTCCATCACAATGTACTTGTCTTTGGGAGAGCGTCCGGTGTATACGCCGGTCATTACATTGAGAGCACCGAGCTCAGTCTCCTGAGCTTTCTCGTAACCGTCGAGTTCGGGACGGGTTTCCTCATTGAACAGCACCTCGTAGGTGGGATTGTAAACAACCTCCTTGACGTTCTTGATGCCGTACTTCTTCAAACAGATCTGTGACATTTCTTGTATTATTTTAGGATATAAACTTCGTGATGCAAAAATCGTGTAAAGTTAATCATTCCTGAGGAGAAACGCAAGTCTCACGAAATAGTTTCAATGACAGGCAGCGAAATCATTTCACCGGAGTGATGGTGACAGGACCAAGCAGGCCGGACGGTTGTACAGACCAGGACTCGGCACTGAAATAGCCGTCGGATCCCCTGCTGAAGGATGTCCTTGCCGCGATATTGGCATTGTAGAAGATACGCCAGGGCATAGCGTTGCGGTCCATCCAAGCTATCCTGTTCTCCATCGAATTGGATACCACTACCTTAAGTTTGGAACCGGGAACGAGTCTGTCGGCATCCACCACTACTGCATAAGGCTTCTTGAACACAGTTCCCACATAGACGTCATCCACATATACGGCTGCGCTGTTACGGACATCTCCGAGATCAATCCGGAAGGCAGAATCAACGTGAGAGGCATCTGCAGATACAACTGCCGGGACACTGATGGAATCCAGCACTGTCACATACTCGGCAGAACCGGAGAATATCTCATACTTCTGGCCGTATTCGGTCCAGGATCCGGGGCCGGATATCACAAGGGACTCCGGAAGTTCCGGACCGCCCTTGGTGAATCTCACTTTCCAAGGTCCGGGAAGCGTCACCGCTTCGCCAGCAGGCTCATAAAAATGGTATCCGATACCTTCATATATGCCGGAGAATGTCTCCAGAATCAGTGATTCGTCGGGAATCAGAGTCAGATATACCTCAGTCTTCCGCCCGTCTTCCGCGGCGCGTGTTCTGGCATATCCGCTCTTTCCTGTCATAGGATTGTAAATACCGACAGTACCGCTCACAACATCAAGAGGAATCCATCCCTCAACCGCACTTGCAAGAGGATTTTTGATGAAGTAGTACTTTCCTCCATCGGGCTTCACACGACTTATCGACTGAAGACCAAGATCATAGAGGGTTTCTCTGCTCACTCCGGCTTCGGAAATCATCGCATCAAGGTCAGAAGACACTATTATGCGTCCCTTTCCGCAGGCGGCAATTGACATCTTATCAGCCTGCTCAAACTTGAGCGAGGACTTGAGCGACTCGAATGATTTTCTTTCCTCCTCCAGATTTCCGAATCCGGGAATGTCCTCCGGGAGAGATCCGATGACGAGTACTGTGGCTCCCTTCTTTGCAAAGCCGACGATTCTGGAGAATGTTTCCGGAATCATCAGAGTGCATTCCGGAATTACCAGAGTCTTGTACTGACTTCCGGCCCGGGTGACAAACTTGCCGTTCTTCACGGCAATGTTCTCCGCAAGCATCTTGTCTGTGACGTAGTCCCAGGTATAGCCCCTATTGTAAAGTTCGCGTGCCGATTTTCCTATTGCGCTCTGTTCGGCCGTGGTCTGGCTCATATGATACAACAGCTGTTCGCGTCCCCTCTCTGAAAGCAGGTCGGTGGCGTCGAAGAAGAGCAGCATATCGTTGTCAGGCAATCCTGCTTGCAGGAAAGACTGACAGCGGGCCACATATTTGTTGAAGGCAGCGAAATCTGTCCAGAAACTGTTTGTCGGCTGGAAATGCACCGCTGCATAGAAAAGCCAGCCTGGCCAGGGAGCATCGTCCGGAGAGAGACAGGTTCCGTGATAGAAGATATGGTTCACTCCGGCAAGCAGGTATGTATCGACGGATGTCTTCACGTCTCCGAGAGTGGACTTGAAATGGTCGTTCAGCCAGGTGCAGGACTCCGATGACGTGAGAGTCTTGTCTGTCACGTGTGCAGCAGAGGAGGCTGTCTTCATACCGATAATGCTGCGGCCTTCGGTCTCCGGTACATCGCTGACGGCGTAGAGATCGAGAATATTGGCGGGAGAACCGTGAGCCTGGTTACGTATTCCCTTGCCCTGACGGGCCGCCCAAACCTGCCAGAGAGTGGAGTATTTTTCCAGCAGCAGTTCTCCAATGGTGGTACGGTAGTCGAACACTATGCGGTTCTCGCTGTCCTTGTCGTCCGTGAAGCCGAGGAGCTGGGGTATATGCTCCTTGAGATCGTAGCCTCTGCGGGCCTTGAATTCATCGAAGAAATCCTCCGTCCAGTCGGAATTTCCCATAGCGTCATCCACCTCGTAGGAATCGTTGAAGTAATAGCGCAGATAACTGATATCATACCCTTTGAATGCCTCGTCGAACTTTGCCAGGTACCGTCTGATTGCCTTGCCGCTGAAGTGATCAATCACATCTCCTTCTCCGCCCGGGCCGGCCCTCTCAACCTGCTTTCCGTGCCACCCGAGGAACAGGGCGCAGACAGTCCAGTCCCCTTCCGGAGCCGTCCAGAACAGTTTTCCATCCTTGTCCACTTTGTCGGTAAGATCGATGAAACGACCGTCATTACTGTTGGCCGTGACCGCAATCAGAGGTAGAGACAGAGGATAGCGCACCTGTTCGAAAGCATATTGCTGAAGGCTATCGTTGGCTGCCACCGGATAATCCATCTTGTCGACGGTGGTTTTGAGTCCCAGACTGCGGACCATCGCCTTCTCGATATATTCAATCTTTTCGTCAAGTATCTCTCCACCCTTGACTCTGAATACTTTGGGAGCGAGATAACGGCAAGAGTAATCGGGTGTGACCCAGGGACCGCCGAAAGGCCATCCGGAAGCATTGGCGAGGTCAATGCCTATATCACGTTTGCGTGCTTCATCCAGAGTGTAGGAGAAAAGATCCATCCATTCGGGAGTGAGATACTCACGGTACTTGTCCTCCCACCCTCTGGCTCCGTAAATCGTAGTGATTTCGAGACCGCCCAGGCCGGCATCCTGATAATCGTCAAGACGGGCCGAAATATCGGACTCCTGAACTGCGCTGGCGGGCCACCACCATCTGGACCAGGGCTTGGTCTGTTGTGTAATTTCGGGCCACACGAGTTCTCCGCTCTCCTTCACGGAAGAGTCTGTGCAGGCTGCCACAAATAATGTTGCGACAAACAGAACTGTAATTGCAAATGGTTTCATATCAAATGATTTTACTGTTTCATATCAACTGATTTTACTGTAGTCTTTGATGTCATATCCTTCTTTTCGGAGTTCTCTCGCCAGTCTTTCGTTCTGCGGAGTCTCGAGCCCGGGATCTGCTTCCAGAATCTTCCGGGCATATTCTCTGGCCTCGTTCAAGAGGCGGCCGTCAGTGGCCAGGGATGCAATATTGAGTTCCACCGGAAGACCGCTCTGCTGCGTACCCTCAAGATTCCCGGGACCTCTCATCCTCATATCCTCCTCGGCTATCTCGAAGCCGTTCTGAGTGCGGCACAGGAGTTCCAACCTCTCCCTCGCATCTTTTCCTGTCTTGAAATCGGCCACCAGTATGCACCAGGATTTCTCGGATCCACGTCCAACCCTTCCTCTGAGCTGATGAAGCTGGCTCAGCCCGAAACGCTGCGCCGACTCTATCACCATTACGGATGCGTTCGGTACGTCCACCCCAACCTCTATCACCGTAGTGGATACAAGAATATGGGCACGTCCCTCGACGAAAGCCTTCATATTGAAGTTCTTGACTTCATTGGTCTGCTGCCCGTGCACTATGGCCACCTTATATCCCTCGTTCAGGGGGAAAGCCTTCATAATGTCCTCATAGCCCTGTTCCACATTGCTGATGTCCAACTTGTCGTTGACGAATATCATAGGATACACCACAAAGACCTGACGCCCGCGTGCGATTTCCGCTTTCAGGAACTTATACATTGAATTCCGCCTGTTCTGGCCTGTCAGCAGGGTTTGTACAGGTTTGCGGCCTGGTGGCATCTCGTCTATCACCGACACGTCCAAATCGCCGTACAATGTCATCGCCAGAGTACGCGGAATAGGTGTGGCTGTCATCACAAGTACGTGCGGTGGACGGCCGGAAGAACCTTTCTGCCAGAGTTTTGATCTCTGATCCACGCCGAAGCGGTGCTGTTCGTCTATCACAGCGAGTCCAAGCGAATGGAACTTCACCTTTTCCTCCAGAAGGGCGTGAGTGCCGACAATGATACCTATGGAACCGTCTTCGAGTCCGGACGCGATTTCTCTCCTCTCCCGGGCACCGCTGCTTCCGGTCAGTACAGCACAGCGCAGACCGACAGGCTCCAGATACTTGCAGATATTCTGATAATGCTGGCGTGCAAGAACTTCGGTAGGAGCCATAATGCAGCTCTGGTAACCGTTACCCGCAGCGATAAGGCAACTGAGAACTGCCACCATCGTCTTGCCGGACCCGACGTCACCCTGAAGCAGACGGTTCATCTGTTTACCGCTCATCATATCCGAGCGTATCTCTCTTATCACCCTCTGCTGGGCTCCGGTCAGAGAATATGGCAATGCCTTGTAACAGTTATGGAAAGCCTGTCCCACCTTGGGCATAACAATGCCGGACTCTTCCCTGCTCCTTATGTATTTCTGTTTGAGGAGGCTGAGCTGAAGGAACAGAAGTTCTTCAAACTTCAGTCTGCGGGAAGCTTTCTGCAACGCATACGAGTCCTTGGGGAAATGAATGTTTTTCAGCGCATACTGCAGGCTGACAAGACCCATCTCCCCTATCACATAGTCGGGCAGGGTCTCTTCGATTTCAGGAAGACATAGGCTCAGTGCCGCAGACTGCATCCTGCACATCACCTTGCCGGTGATGCCGGAATTCCTGATCTTCTCCGTACTGGGATAAACGCCCGTCAGAACCTGCTGGGCCATAGACCCGTCCTGTGGCACATCTATTTCGGGATGAACCATATTCATCTTTCCGTTGTAGTCGGTCAGTTTGCCGAAGATGATGTATTCCCGTCCCGGTTCCAGTCTGTCGTAGTTCCATTTGACTCCTTTGAAGAACACCAGTTCCAAACGCCCGCTCTCATCTTCGACCACGACGCTCAGATGCTTCACGCTAACCAATGTACGGGACACCACCCGAGCCCGTATCTGCACCGTAGCCGAATCCGCGCTGAGTTCCGCAATCCTGCGGATACCGCTCCTGTCAACATAGCGGAATGGATAGAACCTGATCAACTGCCCCAAAGTCTCCAGACCAAGTTCCTTCTGAAGAAGCGCAGCCCTCTTGGGACCCACTCCGGAAAGGAACTGAATGCCTGTTGACAACTCCCCCATAAGGGTTTCTGCTTATTTCGAGTACAATCTCAAAGCCTCAAGGAAATAATAGTCGGCGTATGTGAGGGGGACGTCAACTTCGGAGTTCCCGGGCAGATTCCCGACGCAATGCTTGAGGAGGAAGCCGTGGTTCTCTCCCGGAGCGCTGAGATACTCGTCCGAAGCGAGAGTACGAATCTGTCTGTCCGCAGTACGGTAATAGGACCTGTTTCCGGTGAGCATATACAACTGTATGAAGGCCGATGACATTATCGCGGCAGCAGAGGCATCCCTGTATGTGTCAGGAACAGACTGGTCGTCGAAATCCCAATATGGTATTCCATCATCGGGAAGGCGATTCATAACCAGACGCGCTATGTTTTCCGCCTGGGTGAGGAAGCGCGAATCCAGAGTCTTACGGTACATCATAGTATAGCCATAGAGAGCCCAGGCCTCTCCTCTGGCCCACATCGACTCATCGGAATAACCCTGTACCGTACGCTTGCGAATGACATTTCCGGTTTGGGTGTCATACTCCACAAGATGGTAGGAGGAATAGTCCGGACGAAAATGATTCTTCATCGTGGTGAGGGCGTGAGTCTGAGCTATCTCCATCATCATCGGAGATGAATCCAGCTCCGACACGGACAGAAGCAGTTCCAGATTCATCATATTGTCTACAATCACCCTGAAAGTGGAATCGCTGTCATCTCCCCAACTGCGTATGGCTCCCACTTTCGGATTGAAACGGTCAGAAAGCCTGCGGGCACCCAGCTCCGGCATAGTCATATACTTGTTCTCTCCCGTGATGCGCAAAGCGTTGAGATAGCTGCAGTTGATCTGGAAACCTATGTCGTGGTCAGTCTTACGGAATGCCAGTCCCTCGAGTCTGGCGGTATGATTGTCGGCAAGTGTCCTGTACTTTTCGTCACCAGAATGTTCATATACCAGCCAGAGTGATCCGGGGAAAAAACCGCTGCACCACCAGCCGATATCAGTTTTCACAAGGCTGCCGTCCTGCGCGAGAGTACGTGGACATTCCTCCGGTCCGAGTTCGCTGTCCAGCATCACGAACTGGGTGGACGCCAAATCAAACACCCTGTCCGCAATCTTTTCCGGAGTTTCGGTGCAGGATACGAGCAAAGCTGCAAGAACTGTCAGACAGGCGAATCTCTTTATCATCATTTTGCTGTATTATTTGTCCATCTGCCCACCCAGTCGAAGAATTCACGTTGCCAGAAAATGCAGTCCTGAGGCTTCGTGACCCAATGGGTCTCCTGAGGGAAGATAATGAGTTTGGAAGGTACACCCATCATCTGGGCGGCATTGAATGCGGCCATTCCCTGCTCATAGGGAATACGGAAATCCAGCATCCCGTGTATGCAGAGAATAGGGGTATGCCAGTTAAGAATCTTAGCCTCGGGATCATTGGAATAGTGTTCCCTGGCTTTGGTGGAAGAAGAATACGGGGCGCCCGCCTGCTGCATTCCTCCGAAGGTGATACCGTCACCTTTGGGTCCGATTTGGCCGGGTTCGTATGCGTATTCGGTAAGACCGCCGTTGTCCCAGTTGCCGAACCAGGCCTCCTCGGTGGTGTACCATAGCATCTTCTCGCTGAATATCCCGGCGTGGGAGACAAAGCAGTCGAACAGGTCACCGTGCATACCCATAAGATTGTATGCTGAGAATCCCCCGTATGATGCGCCCACTCCGGCAAGCTTGCCGCACCAGGGCTGACTCTTGATCCATCTGCCCGCAGTGAGGTAATCCTGCATATTGAGTCCCTGATAGTCTCCGCTGATCTGCTCCTTCCAGGCCTGTCCCAGACCGGTGCATCCGTGTCTGTTGGGAAGAATGACCACATACCCCTGACGGGCCATCAGACCGAAGTTCCAGCGTCTGCTCCAACCCTGATCGAGCGTGCTCTGGGGGCCACCGTTGAACATCTCGATTGCCGGCCAGATCTTGTCGGAATCAAACTGAGGGGGGTACAGTACCCAGCACAACATTTCACTGCCGTCGGCGCACTTGAGCATAACCTTCTCCTGACGCACTTCGCCGACAGAGGCAAAATAGGCATCATTCTCGTGGCTCAACTGAGTATAAGTCGCAGCCCCTTGTGCAGATACTTCCACCTTCACGAGTTCGGAGGGGAAGAGATTGCTCTGATATGCGGTGAGCAGTGAAAGACCACCGTCTCCGTTCTTGTTCACAGAGAACGGTGCATCAAAACCGAACCACCAGTCGTCGGGAGTCAGGCGGGTCACAACAGGTGTGTCCGCGCCCATATCAACAAGGAACAGGGCCTGAAGGGAACCCGTCACAGCCGGCACGACAACTGCGGATGCGTCGTCAGTCCAGCTGATTCCGATCACATCTGCATCAAGAGAGGATGCAAGTTCCCTCATATTGCAGAACTCCATACCGAAATTCTGCCCGTCCTGTTCTTCGGGAAGCATCCTGACGTCAACTGCAAAAAGACGCTGTTTGTCGGCTTCGTAACCATCCCTTTCCATAGATATCCAGAGCAGACGGCTGCCATCGGGACTCCAGGAAGGATCGGTGTCATAGCCGCCGCTTGTGGTAACGGCCACGGTCTCTCCTGTGACCACATCATACACGTAAATGCAGCTGTTGGTACTGAACGCATATTCCTTTCCTGTCTTCTTGCGGCAACTGTATGCTATGTGTCTGGAATCGGGAGCCCAGTCAAGTTGCTCTGCCCCGCCGAAAGGTTCGGTTGGAAGTTCGAATCCATCCTCTCCGGCAAGAATATCCACGGAATTGTCCTTGGTGACGATACCGTTGGCGAGGGTGGCGAAGTAGCTGCGTGGAGTCTCGGTCACCCAATGGTCCCAGTGCCTGTACATCAACTGGTCGGTGACATAGGCCTCGGCCTTGTCGAGGTCGGCGTATCTGTCGGCCGGAGAACTGACCGGACCTGGGACGCTGCTCACATAGAGCAACATACTCTCATCGGGGCTGAGCTTGTAATCGCTCACACCTTCAGCCACATCGGTGATCTGCACTTTTCTGCCGAGCTTGTGCCCGTCGAACGGAGCCTTCCAGAGTTGTCCGCCCAGAAGGAAGAATACCGACGAACCGTCACGGCTCCAGCGGGCGGCGCTCACACTTTCAGCGAAGCGGGTCAGCTGCCGCTTCCCGCCGCCATCGGCACTGCTTATCCACAGATTGCGGCAGGAAATGTTTTTCTCAATCGAGGTATATGTGACACCATAGAGAATCCACTTTCCATCAGGAGAGAGCTGAGGATCGGAGATATATCCCAGCTGATGCATATCTTCGGGAGTCATAATCCCGTCTTCGGGTACAGAGGCGGATGGACCGACATAACCGTTCCCGTCCTTTTCGGAACAACTCATAATCATCAGAGTGCAGATTGCTGCAAATAGTATTTTTTTCATACAGTCGGTAAATATAGCAAGAAAATCAGTCGGAGTGCCTGAGTTTGGCATATTTCAGAAGCAGGAGCTTGTCGCCGTACTCATCGAAGGACACCAAAGCCTTCATATCAGGATCCCGGCCGGTGATGGATTTAATCAGTCCTTTGCCGAAACGGTTGTGCTCCACTCTCTCCCCTTCCCTGAGCTCCGAAACGGGAGATGGTATGAAGTTCGGATCAGGCACCGCTACGTTTCTGCGACCGACCGGCCCGACCGGCCGGAATGGCTCTGGAGAACTGACGGAATCCGATGAGCGGCAGGTCACTGAAGAACGGGAAGACTCAAAAGAACGGGGATGTTCAGAAGAACGGCTCGCAAATGAGGGTCGGCGATCGGCATACCGGTTCACGAACGGACCGTCATCCAAATCAGCGTCACCCTTTGGAAGGGGATTCTCATAATATCTCGAATCTATCTCGTAAAGAAAACGGGAAGGGGGATTCTGCTCGTGTTTGCCGTTGCGCATCCTTGTGGAGGCAAGGCTGAGTGTAAGTGAACGCTTGGCCCTTGTCACCGCCACGTAGAACAGTCTGCGCTCTTCCTCGATGTCCTGTCTGGACGAAAGCATCGAAAGCGAGGGAAAAAGGTTCTCCTCCAGTCCGGTGACGAAGACGTACGGGTATTCCAGCCCCTTGGCGGAATGCACCGTCATCAGGGACACACGGTTGGAAGAGTCCTCATCGTCAGTCATATCCACGTTGCTGAGCAACGATACATTCTCGAGATAGTCGTCCAGAGTGAACACTGCATCGGAGGGAATGTCTTCGGCCTCCTCGCGACGTTCTTCCACGAATGCCTGCACGGAGTTCACAAGTTCCTCCACATTGGCAGTCCTGGCCAGCCCCTCTATGGAGTTGTCGGACTTATAGAAGGCATACAGCCCTGACACGTCGGCAATCTTCCTCGCCAGATCGAAGGCATCCGTCTTAAGCACGCCGGCGGCAAGGGAGTCTATCATACGGCAGAACGTCTGAATCTTGGTCTCTGCTGCGGGCTTGAGGCCAAAGTTCGCCAAATCGGGGCGGAAGGCCGCCTGGAAGAGACTGCATCCGTTGACTCGGGCGCACTCGTTGAGAGCAGATACGCTGGTGTCCCCTATCCCTCTGGCAGGCTTGTTTACCACCCTCTTGAATGATTCGTCGTCACCAGGATTCACGACAAGCTTGAAGTAGGCCATCATATCCTTCACCTCGGCCCTCTCGAAGAAAGAGTTTCCACTGTATATGAGGTATGGGATGTTCCTGCGCCTGAGCTGTTCCTCAAGCACCCTGGATTGGGCGTTGGTTCTGTAGAGTATCGCAAAGTCCTGATATTTCGCACTGTCCGAGCGCATCCTGGCCATTATTCCGCTCACGACCATCATAGCCTCCTCCTGTTCGGAGAAAGTCTTGAGTATACGAATCTTCTCGCCGTCCTCACCGACTGCATAGCAGTGTTTGGGAATCCGTCCTTCGTTGTGGGCGATGAGGGAATTGGCGGCATTGACTATGGTTCCCGTAGATCTGTAATTCCTCTCCAGACGGAAAAGTTTGCACTCAGGATAATCCTTCTTGAAATTCAAGATGTTCTCTATTCTCGCCCCACGGAACGCATATATGGACTGGGAGTCATCGCCCACCACGCAGATATTGTGGTGGAGGGCTGACAACTTCTTCAATATGAGGTACTGCGAGCGGTTGGTGTCCTGATACTCGTCCACCATAATGTGCGAGAACCTGTCGGAAATGGACAGCAGCGCATCCCTGTTGTCCTTAAGAAGATAGTTCATATTCAGAAGAATGTCATCGAAGTCCATCACTCCGGCCTGCTTCATCTTCTTCTGATAGAGTTCGTATATGTCGGCGATGCGGGGCTTGTGGGAATGCTGGTCGGCCGCCTGTACATCGGTGGATGACCTGTAGCCTGAAGGACTCAGCAAGTTGTTCTTGGCCATAGAGATACGCGAAAGAATCTCACGCGGCTTGTAGTTTTTGTCATCAAGTCCGAGTTCCTTTATGCAGGCCTTGATTGCACTCTGGGAGTCGGCGGTGTCATATATGGTGAACTGAGCCGGATAACCAAGGAATTCCGCATATTCCCGGAGGAAGCGTACAAAGACCGCGTGGAACGTGCCCATCACCAGCCGGCGGGACTCCCTTGCCCCGACCATCAGCGCGATTCTCTCCTTCATCTCAGCCGCCGCCTTCTTGGTGAATGTCAGTGCCAGTATGCGTGAGGGGTCAGTACCCCCCGCCAGAATCCAAGCAATGCGGGATGTGAGAACTCTTGTCTTCCCCGATCCGGCACCGGCAACTATCAATACGGGGCCTTCGGTACACAGTACTGCTTTTTTCTGTTCTTCGTTGAGTCCGTCCAGGACAGTATTGCCATTATTCTCCATCGCGACGCGAAAATACAAAAAAAAGTCGTAACTTTGTGAGCTATTCGAAAATCAAATATTAACTCCATAAAATGTCACAGAACATCGTTTTGAAAAAAGGTCTGGACCTTCCAATAAAGGGAGAAGCCGGGCTTTATGTCTCCAGGACGATCAGCCCCGCGGTTGTGGCAGTCCAGCCAGGCGAGTTCAAGGGATTCCTCCCCAGACTCCTGGTCAGGGAAGGCGATTCCGTACTCTGCGGTTCACCTGTCCTCGCCGACAAGAACAACCCCGGCATCCTCGTCTGCGCTCCCGTAAGCGGAAAAGTCAAAGAGATAGTCAGAGGGGATAAGCGCAAGCTTCTGGCTGTGCTCATCGAGTCCTCCGACGAGCAGGAATACCTGGATTTCGGGAAGAAGAACCCCGATGCGCTCTCTGCAGAAGAAATCAAGGAAGCAGTTTTGGCTGCCGGACTCTGGCCCTGGCTCATCCAGCGCCCTTACGGTATTCTGGCTGACCCTTGCAAAAGACCACGTTCCATTTTCTGTTCAGCCTTCGATACAGCTCCGTTGGCTGCCGACTGTGAATTCTGCTGGTCCGACAAACTGAAAGCCGTTCAAGCCGGAATCAACGCACTGTCCAAGCTCAGTGAAGGCGGAGTTCACGTCAGTCTGGATGCCGACAAGCGTTTCAGCTCCGCATTCGGCAGGCTTGAGAACTGCATCCTGCACAGTTTCAAAGGGAAACACCCCGCCGGAACCGTAGGAATGCAGATTGCCAACATCTGCCCCATACGCAAGGACGAGACTGTGTGGACAATATCCCTTGCAGGTCTTGCTGCCATTGGCGAGCTCTTCCTTTCCGGCAAGGTCAATCTCCGCCGCAAAGTGGCCGTCTGCGGTCCTATGGCGATAGAGCCCTCCTATGTGGAAACAGTACCCGGCACTCCGGTCTCCTGTCTGGCAGAATTCGTCGGCAACACAGACGAACCTGTCCGCTATGTGAGCGGCAATGTCCTGACCGGAAAGAATATAGGCAAGGACGGGTACATCGGATTCTTCGACAGCCAGCTTACACTGCTCAGAGAAGGCAACGAGCGCGAAATCCTCGGATGGATACGTCCCCTTCGCTTCAGACAGTTCAGCACCGACCATTGCTATTTCTCCTGGCTCACCCCTTGGAGAAAGTACGATATGGACACAAATACGCACGGAGGCGTGAGAGCGTTCCTGATGAACGACTCATACTACTCCAAAGTACTCCCTATGGATATCTATCCCATATATCTCGTCAAGGCCTGCCTTGCCGGCGACATAGAGAAGATGGAACAGTTCGGCATTTATGAAGTTCTGCCCGAGGATCTCGCACTCTGCGAATACATAGACCCCAGCAAGAACGATCTTCAGGACATCGTGGCAAAAGGCATCGACTTGATGCTCAAGGAAATGGCATAAAAGTATGAACAAGATTTTCGAAAAAGGAGGAAAACTCCACTGGCTCCGCTCAACGGCTGATGCATTCGACACGTTCCTGGCCGTTCCCGCAACTGTAACGCGAAAAGGTTCGCACGTGCGCGACGCAGTGGACCTCAAGCGAATCATAATCATCGCTCTCATCGCCGTCATTCCCGCGGCCGTCTTCGGAATGTGGAATGTCGGATATCAGCACTCACTGGCCGTGAACGGCCCTTCGGCAACACCTGACATACTTGCCAATTTCTGGTATGGATTCCTCAAAGTGCTCCCGCTCTATCTGGTGGCTTATATTGTGGGACTCGTCATAGAGTTCGGCACCGCACAGATACGCGGAGAGGAGGTTAACGAAGGCTTCCTGATGACCGGATTCCTCGTGCCACTCATCGTCCCCGTGGACGTTCCTCTCTGGATGCTCGCAGTCGTAGTGGCATTCGCCACAATAATCGGCAAGGAGGTTTTCGGAGGTACCGGAATGAACATCCTGAACCCGGCCCTGCTCACGCGCGCGTTCCTTTTCTTCTCATATCCCACCAGTATGTCCGGATCGTCAGTATGGATAAGTCTGGGCAAAAATGAGCAGCTTGTGGACGGATTCACCGGAGCCACCCCGCTCGCACTTGACGGTGCAGCTCAGTACAGCACCTCCATCTGGAGCGAGTTCCTCGGGACGATACCGGGTTCCGTGGGCGAGACTTCGACACTCTGCATACTTCTGGGTGCGGTTCTCCTCATCTGGACAGGCGTGGCCAGCTGGAAGATAATGGTCTCCTCCGTAGCCGGAGCCCTGCTTGTGGGCGGAATAGGACAAATTGCGGGCATTACCGACATTCCCTGCTGGGAACAGCTTCTGCTCGGCGGTTTCGCATTCGGAACCGTATTTATGGCAACTGACCCCGTAACCTCGGCGCAGACCGAGACCGGCAAATGGATTTACGGATTCCTCATCGGAGCGCTCTGCATTATGGTACGGCTCTTCAACCCCGGCTTCGCCGAGGGTATGATGCTCGCCATCCTGCTGTGCAACACATTCGCCCCGCTCATCGACCACGTTGTTGTCACGAGCCATATCAGAAAGAAATTCAGGAAATTCAAAACTGCCTGAGCTATGAATACAAACAGCAACATATATACAATAATCTACACTACGGTCGTCGTGGTGATAGTGGCGGCGGTTCTGGCTTTCGTATCAATGAAGCTCGGACCATCACAGGAAGCCAATGTAAAAGCCGAATCACTTCGCCAGATGATGGCCGCGGCAGGAATCGAAAGCACCGACAATCTCTATTCATCCAAGAATGCGGAAGTTCTGGATCTCTATGCCGCCAACATCTCAAAGGCATATACAGTAGGGCTTGACGGCATTCAGAACGGAGAACTGTCTATAGACAGATCAAACATCGAACTTGTCTCCGGCCTCAAGGCACAGAACAAAATCATCAAGGACAACAAGGCCGGCAAGGACAACAAGGACAACAAAACTGCAACGCTTCCGGTCTATGTGTTCAACAGCGGAGTCTGCGTCATTCCGGTTTACGGAGCAGGGCTCTGGGGGCCTGTCTGGGGTTATATCGCCATTGAGCCGGATTTCACAACCATTCACGGAGCCTATTTTGACCACGAGTCGGAAACTCCGGGACTGGGTGCGAAGATAAAGGACGAGGAATGGTTTCGCGAGAAGTTCGCCGGCAAGGTGATAGCCTTCGGGAAAGAGGAACCGTTCTGCCTCGCAAAGAACGCTGAGGCAGAAGGAGCGGACAACGCTGTGGATGCAATAACAGGAGCGACAATGACTTCCAAAGGTCTCAACACAGCCCTCAATGTCTGGTTCAATGCATACGAGAGCCATTTCGAGAAACTGGCGAAAGAAACTGAACCGGAAGAAGGCCAGGCTGAAGACACTGTGGCTGAAGACATTGTAACTGAATACATTGTGGTAGAAAACACTGTGGCAGAAAACACTGTAGCAAAAAACATTGTGGAGGAATAGATATGGCACAGAATCTTAAAGACACAATACTCAATCCTATACTCAAGGGCAATCCGATTTCCGTCCTCGTGCTCGGTATCTGCTCTTCACTCGCAGTTACCGTACAGCTCAAGGGTGCATTGGTGATGGCCATCTCTGTGACTATAGTGACAGGACTTTCGAGCCTTGTCTGCTCACTGCTCCGCAACACCATCCCCAACCGTGTCCGCATCATCGTACAGCTTGTGATAGTGGCGCTGATGGTAATCCTTGTGGATCAGATACTCAAGGCCGGCGAAAGCACATACGCAATAGACAAACAGTTGTCAGTTTACATCGGACTCATCATCACCAACTGCATAGTGATGGGCCGCATCGAGGCGTTCGCCCTCGGGAACAAACCCATTCCCTCGTTGCTGGACGGTCTTGCCAACGGAGTGGGCTACGGTCTGATTCTCATCATCGTGGCATTCTTCCGCGAACTTCTGGGCAGCGGCACTCTTCTGGGCTTCAGGGTTCTTCCCTTATCGTACGTTCCCAACAACCTCGTGATTCTCCCGCCCTTCGCGCTGATTCTTCTCGGATGCATAATCTGGATACACCGCGCTCTGGACAAGGACCTTCAGGAAAAATAACAGTGAAGAGATATGGAATACGTAAGTTTGTTCGTCAAGTCAATATTTGTTGACAATATGATCTTCGCATACTTCCTGGGTATGTGCTCATACCTGGCGGTATCGAAGAATGTCAAGACAGCCAACGGCCTCGGCCTCGCGGTCATATTCGTGCTTCTCTGCACGCTCCCCATCAACTACATTCTCTTCACCAAGGTGCTTCAGCCCGGAGCGCTCGTCTGGCTCAGTCCGAGTCTGGCCGGAGTGGATCTGAGTTTCCTCAGCTTCATAATCTTCATCGCCGTCATTGCGGCGTTCACCCAACTGGTCGAGATGATAGTGGAGAAATTCCTTCCATCACTGTACAGTTCACTTGGAATCTACCTTCCCCTTATCGCGGTGAACTGCGCCATCCTCGGCGGTTCGCTTTTTATGCAGCAGAAGGAATTCGCGAATGTCGGTGAATCGGCAGTATATGCCCTCGGTTCAGGTATCGGCTGGTATCTGGCCATCGTATGTCTCGCAGCAATACGCGAGAAGATGAGCTACTGCAACATACCCGCCCCTCTCAAGGGAATGGGAATCACCTTCATCACCGTGGGCCTTATGGGAATAAGCTTTATGATTTTTATGGGTATTCAGCTCTAGGAGGAGGTACAAGGATATGAATGCAACTATTATCACAGCAGTAGCGGTCATCGTAATTGTCACGATTGTGCTCGTGGCCGCTCTCCTCATAGTCAAGAACGCAATCACGCCCAAAGGCAAGGTGAAGATTGACATCAACGACGGCAAAAAGACCCTCGACGTGGCTCCCGGAGCTTCCCTGATGGGTACGCTTGCCGGAGAGAAGATTTTCCTCCCTTCAGCCTGCGGAGGCAAGGCCAACTGCGGCCAGTGCAAGGTGCAGGTGCTTGAAGGCGGCGGCGAGATTCTGCCTACCGAGGTCGGATTCTTCAACCGCAGACAGATCAAGGAAGGATGGAGACTGGGCTGTCAGGTCAAAGTCAAGAACGACCTCAAGATTCTGATGGACGAGAGCGCGTTGAGCATCAAGAAACTCGAATGCGAGGTCATTTCCAACGACAACGTCGCCACATTCATCAAGGAGTTCACTGTCAAACTTCCTGAAGGAGAGAACATTGAGTTCAAGAGCGGGCAGTACATACAGATTGACATCCCCCGGTACGAACTTGATTTCAAAGACATCGATGTCGCCCCGGAATACAGGAAAGACTGGGAGAAATTCGGCTTCTTCGACCTTCATTCCTCCAACCCCGAAGACACCATCAGGGCATACTCGATGGCCTCGTATCCCGGTGAAAAGGGAATCATCAAACTCAATGTCCGCATTGCGACACCTCCTTTCGACAGGAGCGTTCCGCGTGAGCTCGGTCCCAAACTTATGAACGTCAATCCCGGTATCGCTTCATCCTATGTCTTCACACGCAAGCCAGGAGACAAGGTTATGATAAGCGGTCCCTACGGAGAGTTCCTTCTTCCCAAAAACGATCCGGACAATATCGAGTACATATTCGTGGGCGGAGGTGCCGGAATGGCTCCGCTTCGTTCGCACATAATGCAGCTGTTCAAGACCCTCCGTACAGGACGCACCGTGCATTTCTTCTACGGTGCCCGCGCCCTCGTGGAGTCGTTCTACCTCGAGGATTTCGCTGAAATCGAGAAAGAGTTCCCGAACTTCAAGTTCCATCTCGCACTCGACCGTCCCGATCCTGCAGCTGATGCAGCAGGTGTGAAGTACACGGCAGGCTTCGTCCACAACGTGATGTACGACACCTATCTAAAGAACCACGATGCACCTGAGGACATCAAATACTTTATGTGCGGTCCTCCTATGATGACCAAGTGCGTTCTGGACCTGCTGGACTCTCTTGGGGTGGCTCCCGAGAACATTCTCTTCGACAATTTCGGAGGTTAGGACAGGCATAAATGATAAATGTCGGAATCATAGGCTGCGGCTTCTCTCGTCCATCTTCACGATCTGGACGTCCATTTCCGTGGTTCGGAAGGACATATCTGATTTTTCACTTTTGAGGTGTCACTATGAAGATATCTGTAGTCATTCCGACATATAACAGAGCCGGGATTATTTCCGGAACACTGGATTCCGTATTGGCACAAAGCTATCAGGATTGGGAGTGCATTGTCGTGGATGACAACTCTACCGACAACACCAAGGAGGTGATAGATCTATTCTGCCTCAAGGACAAACGTTTCCGATATCTTCGTAACAACAGGAAGAAAGGAGCGCAGGGAGCCCGTAACACCGGAATTCTTGCCTCCGATGCAGAATGGGTATGCATTTTCGATTCCGATGACCTGATGCATCCCGATTTTCTGGAAAAGCTGGTGGCTGAGGTTGATGATGAGACCGAAGTGGTCAGTTGCTGGGGCAACAGGATCAAACAGTCAGAACCCGACAGCGTTGAGCTGCTTAAATGGGGAGGTGACGGCAACATACTCAAGGATCTTCTCAGCAGAAAGGCCTACGTCAATTTTGACAGTGCAATCATCCGCAGAAAGTCCCTTTGTGACATTGGCTTGCTGGACGAAGACATCAAGGCATACCAGGAATTCGACACTCACATACGTCTGAGCCGCATTTGCCGTTACAAATCGGTCAGAGAGCCTCTGTTCGACTATATCACGGGCTCTACCGACACCATCTCAGTTCAGAATGAACCTATCAGAAGGGAAAGATATGCTGTGCTTCTCCTGAAGTATTGTAAGTTGTGGCGCCGATATGCATATTCCGACCTGTTGAGAACAGCGTCATATCTGTTCTACTCAACAGGCCGGAAATGCAAGTCACTTATAGCCAGAGCTGTACCGGAAGTTCTGATTCTTGCTCCCTTTTGCTCTCTATACTTTTTGATTATTGCTGGACGCCGTTCACGGTAACGTTCTTGACGGTCAGGCCGTCAATTGCATCGCGGTTCCACTCGGGGCGTTTTGCCGTGACCTCAATGTTCTCGAAAGTCAGGTCGGAAACGATGTACTCGTCATCCACCCTGCTGGTATTGGCGAACATATCGGCATCAAGTCTGATATTCTTCATCACGATATGGCTTCCGTAGGACATAGGCTTGTCAGGACGGCCCTTGAGGTCGAAGAACTGCGTCCAACGGCTTATTGAGAACACTCCCCTTCCACTGCCCTCGATGCCGTCGAAGGTGATGTATTCGTAATTCTGAGGGGTGTCCGGACGCATTTTGAGAAGGAGAAGCACCTGCCCGTCCTCTATCCTGCAGTTGCGGACAAGAATGTTTCTGGTATGCACGCACTCGCTGCCACAGGTGACGCTGCTGCCAGTGGAATGGTCAAAGAAGCACTCCTCCACCAGAATGTTCTCATTCGTTCCGTTGTCAGGATCGGTGTCGGCATAGGGGCCTTTGCCTCCCTTGAAGCAGATGGAGTCGTCATTGACTGTGATTCTGCAACCCTTGATGTATGCATTTTTCACAACATCCAGGTCTATTCCGTCGGCGCTGGGAGAACGTATGGGACGCACAGGAGAGAAAATCCGCAGATTGATGAGCTTCACATTCTCAGACTTATAGATGTGGCAGGTCCAGAACGGAGAGTTCTGCAAGCTCACACCATTGAACTCAATATTTTTGCTGTTTGACACGTGAACCAGTCTGGGACGCATCTCGTCCTTGTTGGTGCATTTGGGGTTCCACTGCCTGCGAAGCCGGAAGAGCTGCCAGTATTCGCTGCCGTTTCCGTCTATTGTGCCTTCGCCACTGAGAGTGAAGCCGTCCAGTCCATCAACATTGATGAGCGCAGGGAAATAGGTGCACACCTCACCTTCAATTCGGGTCTTGCACAGAGGGAAGTCGAAGATGCTTTCGCTGCCGTACAGGATTGCACCTTTCTGGAGGAGCAGATGTGTTCCCTGCCTGAAGAAAAGTGCACCGCTCTTGAATACACCCTCAGGGACGACAATGACACCTCCGCCTTCCTCGGCAGCCTTGTCTATCACGGCCTGTATTTTCTCGGTCTGAACAAGATCTGTACTGCTGATGATGCCGTAATCATAGAAATTGTACTGCTTGCCCAGAGAGGTGGGATCTATTCCGGGACCTTCACGGAACCATTCGGATACAGGTGTGCCGTCGGGAAAGAGAAGGGGTTCCGCCTTCGTTTTCTTTGCTGCGAATGCCGTTGTCACTGCAACTGAAGCAATGACGCAGAGGATGATTCTTTTCATAATGTTGTCAAAATAGTCAATATGGTCAATATGGTCGATATAGTCGATATAGTCAATTTGAACAAAAAAGTCAATGTAAGCAAAATGAGTTTATGAGCAGGATATTCCGCACCCTGCAAATATATGGTATTTTGAAAGAAAATGCCTAACTTGTGATGATATTTTGAAAACCAATAACCAATACTATATGTCCAAACGACTGATTCTTTCATTAAGTTTTGTTCTTTCAGCACTTTGCGCTTTCTGCTCATCGTCGGCGTCCGCACAGGGGACTGACTGGTACAAAGCTGTCACCGAAAACAAGCCCTATGTGCGCTGGTGGTGGCAAGGAAGTGCCGTGGATACGGCAGGCCTCAAATACAATCTGGAAGCCTTCGCGAAAGCCGGCATCGGCGGATACGAAGTCACCCCCATATACGGAGTGCAGGGAAACGAGGCGAATGATATTGACTATCTGTCCGACAAATGGATGGAAATGTATGATTATCTTGTTTCTGAATCGGAAAGACTCGGTCTGGAATGTGATCTGAACAACGGAACCGGCTGGCCTTTCGGCGGTCCTCACATCACCCCGGAAATAGCCGCACAGAAGATGCAGGTCAGCGCTGACGGAGTCAAGTCCGTACAGACAGGCCAGAAAGTCAAGAGGGCGGCTCCCGGCGGAGAAGGCTTCGTGATGGATCATTATAACCCAGAGGCACTCAAGGTCTATCTCGGACGCACGGACGAGGCCTTCGCAAAAAGCGGTTCCAAATGGCCGAACACCTGGTTCAACGATTCTTATGAGGTTTACGGAGCAAACTGGACTCCCGAATATCCGGCAATCTTCAAGGAACGTTACGGATATGACATAGAGAAATATCTCATCGAAGGCGAACTCAAGGCTCAGGAGCAGAGAGCTGCCCAGCAGGCCCAACGTGAGGAGATGATGAAAAAGATGCAACAGCAGATGGCGCAGGGACAAAGGATTCAGATGCCTCCGCAGGGACAAAGGATGCAAATGCCTCCGCAGGGACAGGTTCCGCAGGGAGGAAAGGCTCAGCCGGAAGTCGCGAAACTCAATCCCAAGACCGCCACTGATTATGACAGAGCGATTTGCGACTACCGTGAGCTCCTCGGCAATCTGCTGGTGGAGAATTTCATCACCCCTTGGATAGAATGGGGTCACAGCCACGGATCCCGCATCCGCAACCAGTCGCACGGATCACCTGCCAACATACTCGACGTCTACGGAATGGTGGACATTCCTGAGTGCGAGACCTACGGACGCACTGAATTCGACATCCCTGGGCTCAGACAGGATTCCATCATCAAAAAGAATGACGGAGATCCCGCGGTGCTGAAACTCGCCTCGTCGGCAGCTCACGTGACCGGCAAGAAATACACTTCCTGCGAGACGCTCACCTGGATGACAGAGCATTTCCGCACTTCACTGAGCCAGTGCAAGCCGGAGATAGATCAGGCATTCGCCTCCGGCGTGAACCATATCTTTTTCCACGGGGCGGCTTATTCACCCAAGGACGCGGCATTCCCCGGCTGGCATTTCTATGCAGCCATAGATATGTCTCCCACCAGCGGAATGTGGCCCGACGCTCCCGAACTTTTCAAGTATGTGGAGCGTTGCCAGGCATTCCTCACTGCAGGAGAGGCAGATTCAGATTTCCTTCTCTATCTGCCTGTTTATGACGCGTGGAGCAGGAGCACCGAGACTCCATATATGATGTTCGACATTCACGGTATGGGCCGGACCCTTCCCGATGCCAAAGCCGCTATGAACGCCGTGATGGAGAGAGGTTATGATGCCGACTACATCTCCGACAAGCAACTCATCAACATAGACATAAACAAGCCTGTGCTTGTACCCAACTGCACTTATATGCCCGTGGAGACCGCACGCAGACTTGTCGAACTCAAGAAGAAAGGCGTTCCCGTATTCTTCATCGACGGACTTCCCCAGGATGTTCCCGGTCTGCACAATCTCGACACACGCCGCAAGGAATTCAAGAAGATTGCCAAGGGCTTCGGAAAACCCGTCAGTCTCGACAAGGCTCTTTCCATAGCCAAGCCAGAAGAGTTCAAGACCAAGGAGCACGGCACAATGATACGCCGCAGGAACGAATGCGGAGGATACAACTACTTCGCATCGATGCTCTCCGACAACAAGCTGGACGGTTGGGTGAAACTCGGAACATCCGGCAATTCGGCAATGCTCTTCGACCCTATGCACGGAATATCCGGAAAGGCTCAGACCCGTCAGGCTTCCGACGGCTGTCTCGAAGTCCGTCTCCAGCTCAATCCCGGCGAATCGATACTCATCAAGACATTCCCCAACGAAATAAGCGCTCCCGACTGGACTTATGTATCCAGGGAAGGAAAGGCGATTGCTCTCAACACGGGGTGGAGCATATCCTTCCCCAAGAGCGACCCTGAGATTCCCGGTTCATTCCAGACCAACAAGCCAGTCGATTGGACGACTCTCAAGGTGGATGCCGCAAAAGTCAACTGGGCTACCGCACGCTACACAGGAGGAGTCAGCATCAGTGACGTCAAGGAAGCCGACGAATGGGTTCTCGACCTCGGAGACGTGCGCGAGAGTGCAAGAGTATTCGTGAACCGCAAGGAAGTCGGAGTCGCCTGGGCAGTTCCCTTCCGCATCAATATCGGCGAATATCTTCAGGAAGGACTCAACATCATCGACGTTTATGTCACCAACCTCCAGTCCAACAGGATTGCAGACTACGACAGGCGCGGAGTGAAGTGGAAGATTTTCAAGGATGCAAACATCAACGGACTCGTAGGTGCTGCAGACTTCAGCAAATGGTCCACTGATCCCAGCGGTCTCTGTTCGGAAGTCAAACTCATCCCCATTTATTATGATTTTCCGGCCAAGGAGGAAGTGCTCGCTCAGACAATCAAGGTGAATGACTATTTTATGGCCAAATTCCCCAAGCCCGGAGACCTCATTCCATTCCCAACCCGCGGCAGATCGTATGAATCCATCATCTGGACAAGAGCCGTATATTTCGAAGGGCTTATGGCTCTGAACGCCGTGAATCCTCAACAGAGATATCTCGATTACACAAGAGAATGGGGCGATTTCCACGACTGGGGTATGAGAAATGGTGACACAAAGACACGCAATGCAGACAACTACTGCTGTGCACAGCCATATATTGACTTTTACCGCCTCACCGGTGAGGAGAAGATGATAGAGAAAGTAAAAGTCTGCTTCGAGAACATCCTGGGCACAGAAGCTTCAGACGCTGACTGGACTTGGATTGACGCCATACAGATGGGAATGCCCGGACTTGTGAAATACGGAGTGACCACAGGAAACAAGGCATATTTCGAGAAAGCCTGGACAATGTACAACTGGGCCCGTGAGCGTTTCTGGAATGCTGAAGACGGTCTCTGGTGGAGAGACAAGAACTTCAAGGCACCTTACCGGGAGCCCAATGGAGAGGACTGCTACTGGTCCCGCGGCAACGGCTGGGTAATCGCCGCTCTGGCGAGAGTACTTGAGGAACTCCCTGCCGATGACCCTCACAGGAGTGTGTATGTCGCTGATTTCAAAGCTATGTGCGAGGCCCTTTTGAAATGCCAGAGAGAGGACGGCACTTGGAACTGCTCTCTGCACGACCCCACCAACTTCGGCGGACCCGAGGCCACCGGTACCTCCCTTTTCAGCTACGGCATAGCCTGGGGACTTCGCAAGGGCCTTCTTGACGTAGAGCGTTATCGCCCTGCTCTCGCAAAGGCCTGGAACGGACTCAACCGCATTTGCATACACGACAACGGATTCATAGGCTACTCACAGGGGTCCGGCAAGGAGCCCAAAGAGGCTCAGCCCCTCTCGTACAACAAGATACCGGATTTCGAGGATTTCGGTACAGGATGCTTCGTACTCGCAGGAAGTGAAATTTACAAATACTTATCAGAATAATGGAAAAGCACAATTATCTGGCCGTAGATCTCGGCGCCACCAGCGGACGTACCATCATTGCCACCTATGACGGCAGCAAGGTGGAGATGAACGAACTGACACGTTTCAAAAACCCCATCATCCACACCGGAGGACATCTCTTCTGGGATCTCGCAGGTTTGTACAACGAGATTGTACTCGCCATCAAGAAATCTGTAGATGAAGGAATTAAGATTGAGTCGATAGGTATCGACACCTGGGGAGTCGATTTTGCATTCTTCGGAAAGGACGGTCAACTTCTCGGTATGCCTTACTGCTACCGTGACCCTCACACCGACGGAGCCATCGAGCGCTATATGAAGATGCACGACAAGCGTGAGGTTTACAACAGGACAGGTATACAGTTTATGGAGTTCAACTCCATCTTCCAGCTTGATACTCTGCGCCACAACGGCTGTTCGGCCCTCGAGCACGCAGACAAGATACTCTTCATCCCCGATGCACTCATCTATATGCTTACGGGCAAGGCCATCTGCGAATACACCATTGCATCGACCTCCCAGCTTCTGAATCCTGTGACCAAGGATCTGGACGATGAACTGCTCAGAACCATCGGCCTGTCACGCAACCAGTTCGGCCCTATGGTGCAGCCAGGCGAAGTCATCGGTTCCCTCACTCCCCAGCTTCAGGAACTCACAGGCCTGAGTGCCGATGTGAAGGTTGTCGCAATCGCCGCCCACGACACGGCATCAGCCGTTGCGGCAGTTCCCGCAAAGGATGCCAATTATGCATATCTGAGCTGCGGAACCTGGTCACTTATGGGAATCGAGTCCCCCGAGCCGATAATCACCGACGAGAGCTTCAAGCAGAATTTCACCAACGAAGGAGGAATAGACGGAACGACCCGCTTCCTCAAGAACATCTGCGGTCTATGGCTCTTTGAGCAGTGCCGTCCCGAGTGGAAGGATGTGCCCGCAGAAATAGGTCCCCTCACAGCACTCTGCGAAACGACCACTTTCGATTCTATCATAAATCCGGACGACCCCTCATTCGCTCACCCCGCATCGATGTGCACAGCCATCCGCGAGTACTGCGAAAAGACCGGTCAGATTGCTCCGGAGACCCCGGCAGAATTCATACGTTGTATCTATCTCAGTCTGGCACACAGGTACAAGGCCATCATCGACATACTTGAAAAGATGTCTCCCGTCAAGATTGACTGTCTGCACGTCATCGGCGGAGGTTCAAAGAATCCTCATCTGATGCAGCTCGCAGCCAATGCCATCCGCAGACCCGTCATCTGCGGCCCCACCGAAGGTACGGCACTCGGCAACATCCTTCTCCAGATCAAGTCACAAGGCTATGTGAAAACTCTCCCTGAAATGAGGAAAATCGTGGCCAACTCTGTGGAACTCAAGGAGTACAAACCTCAGAATTGACCGGGGCCGAGCCAGAACTGACCGGGGCCGAGCCTGAACTGACCGGAGCCCGACCAGTAATACAAGGCAAATCAGTAAAACAAGGCCAAATCAGAAATACAAGACAGAACAAACCAATAACACTTACAAACAAAAATGAAAGAATCAGTAAACAAGGCTTACGCTATCGCCAAGGAGCGCTATGCTGCCGTAGGAGTTGACACCGAAAAGGTACTTGACCAGCTCCAGAACTTCCATCTCTCAATGCATTGCTGGCAGGCGGATGACGTTGCCGGTTTCGAAAGCAAAGGAGATCTCTCCGGAGGAATTCAGGCTACCGGTAACTATCCTGGAAAAGCCCGCAATATTGACGAACTCCGCGCTGACATTCTCAAGGCAAAGAGTCTCATCCCCGGAAACCATCGCCTCAATCTTCACGAAATCTACGGTGAATTCGGAGGCAAATTCGTTGACCGCGATCAGGTAGGTGTTGAGCATTTCCAGGGATGGATTGACTGGGGCAAGGAGAACAACACTCCCCTTGATTTCAACTCCACCTCATTCTCCCACCCCAAGAGCGGAAATCTCTCCCTGTCCAACCCCGACAAGTCCATCCGCGACTTCTGGATTGAGCACACCAAGCGCTGCCGTGACATCGCTGATGCAATGGGCAAGGCCCAGGGTGACCCCTGTATTATGAATGTATGGGTTCACGACGGATGCAAGGACCAGTCCGTAAACCATTATATGTACCGCGCATTCCTCAAGGATTCCCTTGACCAGATTTTTGCTGAGAAGAAGGCCAATATGAAGGACTGCATCGAGGGTAAGGTTTTCGGTATCGGGCTTGAGAGCTTCACCGTAGGTTCACACGATTTCTACACTGCATACGCTGCCGCGAACGGAAAGATTCCCACAATCGACACAGGCCACTATCATCCCACTGAGTCTCCTGCAGACAAGGTCAGTGCCCTTCTGAACTTCGTTCCCGAACTGATGCTCCACGTCAGCCGTCCTGTACGCTGGGACTCCGACCACGTGACCATTATGGACGATCCCACACAGGATCTCTTCTTCGAAATCGTACGCGCAGGTGCTCTTGACCGTGTTCACTACGGGCTCGACTACTTTGACGGTGCCATCAACCGTATCGGTGCATATGTCATCGGAAGCCGCGCAGGTCAGAAGTGTATGCTCCGCGCAATGCTCGAACCCATCGACCTCATCCGCAAATACGAGCTCGAGGGCAATACCTACAAAGTCCTCACATATCTTGAGGAAGCTAAGGCAATGCCTTGGGGAGCCGTTTACGATGAGTTCTGCGAGCGCAACAACGTGCCCGTGGGCGAGGCTTATATGGCTGAGATAGACAAGTACACCAAGGAAGTAACATCCAAGAGATAATACCCATCTATGAGTACTTCCATCATATTAGGTCTTCTTATCATCGCGGTGGGCGCATTCTGCCAGTCGAGCTGCTATGTGCCCATCAACAAGATAAAGAAGTGGAGCTGGGAGAGTTACTGGCTCATTCAAGGCGTATTCGCCTGGCTGGTGTTCCCCTTCTTGGGAATGCTTCTCGCTGTTCCCGACGGGCACAGTCTTTCGGAACTCTTCGGCCTTATGGCTGCCGATCCCAAGTCCACTTGGCTCACAATACTGTTCGGAGCCCTCTGGGGAGTAGGCGGACTCACTTTCGGCCTCAGTATGCGTTATCTGGGTGTTGCACTCGGCCAAAGCATAGCTCTGGGACTCTGCTCGGGACTCGGTGCCATTCTGGGGCCTGTATTCACAGGCAAGACCGGTGACCTGACCAGCGCAATCTGGATTGGAGTGGTCGTAATGCTCATCGGCATCGCCATCATAGGTGTGGCCGGAGGGATGAAATCAGCCGCCCTTCCCGAAGAGGAGAAAAAGAAGGCCGTAAAGGACTTCAACTTCGGAAAAGGCATCGTCATCGCAATCCTTTGCGGTTTTATGAGTGCCTGCTTCAACATCGGCCTCAGTTTCGGTTCCAATCTGTGCTTCGCAGAGACTGGGGATATGTTCAAGACATTGCCCGCCACTATGCTGGTGACTTTCGGAGGTTTCATCACCAACGCTGCCTACTGCATCTATCAGAACAGCAAGAACAAGACCTTCTCCGACTACAAGCAGGGATCACTCTGGTGCAACAATATCCTGTTCTGCTGCCTTGCAGGTCTCCTGTGGTACAGCCAGTTCTTCGGACTCAGCCTCGGCAAGGGTTTCCTCACAAGCTCACCTGTACTCATCACCTTCAGCTGGTGCATACTGATGGCTCTCAACGTCACTTTCTCCAATGTCTGGGGTATCATCCTCAAGGAATGGAAGGGCGTTTCAAAAAAGACCGTCTTTGTACTTCTCGGTGGTCTTGCAGTGCTCATTTTCAGCATCTTCCTGCCTTATATCATCTAAGATAAAGATAATTATATCCAAGTTGAAGATACTGTTCATACACGGTTTAGCCTCTTCCGGCGCGTACAAGACAGCGGATGCGCTCCGCAGACTGTTGCGCCCCTGCGAGGTCATTGCCCCGGACGTCCCCATAGACCCTGACGATGCCTTCGAGATGCTGGACCGTATATGCCACGAAGAAAAGCCCGACCTCATAGTCGGGCTTTCTCTCGGTGGCTTCTGGGCCCAGAAGATGAGAGGGTTCAGAAAAATACTCATCAATCCGGATTTCCACGTATCAGTTCTGCTCAGTACCCTCTGCGGAGAGATGGAATATTTCTCTCCCCGGAAAGACGGAGCTACAAGTTTTTTCATCACAGAAGACATTTGCCGGCGTTACAAGTTGATGGAAGACGTGGAGTTCGACAATCTCGACCAGAAAGAAATACGTCTATGCTCCGGAATGTTCGCAACGGAAGACGAGTTGGTGAACTGCTACGACGAGTTCGAACTCCATTATCCCGGACGTGGAATCCGCTATCCAGGCAAACATCTGCCAAATTATCCGGAGATTGAAAAATACCTTCTGCCTCTCTATGAAGTATCT
>DCIN01000020.1:0-1036 GCA_002315815.1 Bacteroidales bacterium UBA1725
AACGTTGAAGAGTTCGGCAGTGGCGAGAGTGCGCATAAGCGCATTTATCCACATCGGCAGTATAAACAGAATTATTGTAACCGAACTCCGATGGAGACGGCTGTTGGTCAGAATCCAGGCTACAGGATAGCCCAGAAGCAGGCAGATTGCGGTATTCTCTATCGCCACCTCAAGCGAAAGCGCAAAGGTGGACAGAGAATCAGTATCAGAGAAGAGACGGCTGATGTTGGAGAAGGTGAAATTACCGTCAGTGTCCCTGAAAGCATAAACCGCGACAAGAACTACGGGGAGCACAACAAAAAGGCCCAGAAAAATCAGGTAGGGCAGGCTCCAGGAGGAACGCTTAAATGTCATCTCGCAATCTTATCTGTTCCGGTGCCACATTCACTCCGACAAGGTCACCCCTGTCCCAGATGTCCTGGGTATCGACAAATATATGGAAACCCTCGTCCGTAATCACGGTGAGGTGATAATGGTCTCCCTTGTAGAGAATGAAGTGGACTTCGCCGGCGAGCATACCGTCCTCGCTGTGGTCCATCAGTTCCACTGAGCCGAACTCCACCTCCGCTTTGATTTCCGTCCCCGGTGCGTATGAATGTTCCAGGGTCTCGAACACGGACCCCAGCATTTCCACGTGGGTTGAGTCGATAGCACTGGCCTTGAAACTGTTGCATATTCTTTCCTTCTTCATCACCTGAATGTCCTGAGGCTTGATGACCAAACCCACCTCGGAACCGGGATCGAATGCGTTGTAATCCTGTATCATCAGTTCGTATCCACTGTCGGAATCCACGAACATCTCGTAATGCACGCCTTTGAATGTGCAGGACTTGACCTTGGCTCCGAACTGTGCTTTGTCAATCGAATTCACCACATAGATATCTTCGGGACGAATCACCACATCAACAGGAACGTCCTCACCGAAACCCTCGTCCACACAGTCGAAGACGTGGCCTGCAAACTCCACCTTCCGGTCTTCTATCATACGACCGTTCAAGATGTTGGACTCACCAATAAAGTCTGCCACGAAAGAATT
>DCIN01000020.1:1171-5013 GCA_002315815.1 Bacteroidales bacterium UBA1725
TGCATCTCCTTGAGCTCTATCTGCATATCCTTGCGCATCTTGAGGTCGAGTGCGGCGAGAGGCTCATCCAGAAGCAGAACCTTGGGCTGGTTCACCAGCGCCCTGGCTATGGCCACTCTCTGTTGCTGCCCTCCCGAAAGGGAATCCACGTCACGGTCCTCGTAATCGGTCATAGTTACCATCTTGAGCACCTTGCGCACCTTCCTGTCTATCTCGTCCTCAGGAGTATGCACGAGTTTGAGCCCGAAAGCGATGTTGTCATAGACGTCAAGATGCGGGAAAAGGGCATAGCGCTGAAATACTGTGTTCAAGGGTCTCCTGTACGGAGGAATCCCCGACAAGTCATTACCCTCCAACAATATGCGTCCGGAGTCCGGAGAGAGGAAACCGGCAATCTGCCTCAGAAGCGTCGTCTTGCCGCATCCGGACGGACCGAGAAGCGTCACAAATTCACCTTTACGGACACTCAGATTGATGTCCTTGAGCACCTGCTTGTCTCCGAAGGACTTGCAAAGGTGCTGAATGTCTATAATGATATTGTCCAAGTCAGACCGGCGTTGAAGGTTACAGAAGAAAGGTTATTGTCATAAGCTCCCAGAGCGTGGAAACGGAGACTCTCAACCGGAGTCCAGGCAAACAGAAGCCCGCCATACCATTTGTTGGTGTCCCAACCCCAGTCCTCGCCTACATTGTCGAGGCCGGCGTGAGCGGTAAGGCAACATTTGTCAGAGAAAGCGCAATCCACACGCAGATGTTTGCTGTTCGGCAGCATATAGCTGAAGAAATCAATGGTGGCATCGAAATACAGCGACCATATTCCGAGATTGAGATTGAGACCGGCATTGAAGAGTTTGAGGAAGGTCCGGTCGGCTTTCTGTATGAAGTTGAATGAATAAACGTCCTTGAATACACCACCGTAGACATCTGTTCCGAATGACAGTCCGTAGGCGAAGAGATGGCTCGCAAAAGGTTCCTCTCCGAAAGGCGAAGTGGTGGCCTGAGCGCTGATGAAGAAGTCGTCGTGCGGACTGATGTTCAAACTCCCACCCCACTGATAAACCTGGACATTCTGCCAGGTGTTTGTGGCGAACTCATTGAAGATATTGAAATCGTAGTCCTGTTCTTCCCAAGTTCCGATAAATATCGGTGTCTTGCCGAGTGAGATGTCAACGGGGCCGAAGTCATAATTGAAATAAGCCCAATCCAACCAGTCGCTGGAATCGCTGCGAAGGTGAGTGGTGTAGAGACTGCCGGGGTCGCTGCTAAGAAGATGCAGCTGCGTACTGAAAGACAAACGTGAGGAAAGGACACCGTCCCCGACGAAATAAAGTGAAGAGTTGCCAAGGTGATTATTCTCCGAATCGGAATACGAATACTCCGCCCTTGCAACAACGGAGGCCCCGGCATTGTCATTACCGAGGTCGTCAGCCTCTTGCGAGTGCGCAAGCAAGCCTAGCAGCAGAACTGCTGTCGATAAAAGCAATTTCTTCATTTCTTCCCATAAAGAAAGGATTGGTGAAACAATGCGGCAAAGATAAAGAAAAAAATATGTATTTTTGAGACCGGTACCACAAAAATTGACGCCGCCTCACTGATTGCAGGAAGGTGGCGTCAATAACTGTACAGCTATTCCCTCACGCAGCGCACCGGCATAGCAGTCGATTTCGTAAAATGTTCTGCATTTGCGTCTGAAGCATTAAACAAATAGCAGGCGAAACCTATAGATTTGGTTGTAGACACCCACAACAGAGCATTCCCCGAGGAGGATGAATTTGAGTTTGCATTAGCGGGATTATCGGCATAGATAGCCCCCATTTTGGGGAACTTCTCATATACCTTGTATATTGCATCATAACCAGTAGCCGTGACGTAATCATTGGCATTGAAACGATAGCATCCACTCTCAGGAACTTTCCATCCGGGAGGGCAGGGATCAAAAATAGATTTCCGGTGGTTTTGAGACGTTGCCTGTGGATCCATCCAGAGTATAGCTTCGTCATAGGGTACAGGATTGTATTTGTTGCCTTTCATCCAATCTCCTAGAACTGATGTAGTGATAAGTGGATTTTTGCAATAGGCGTTATTTAACAAAATCCAGTCCGGATGGGAGATTGTGTAGTAAAGAGGCTTCGCCGGTTCGGCCGCGGTTGCCGAAACAAGAGGATCAGTTATCCAGACACCTTTGTTTTTGACTATTTGTACACGTAAAGGATCTTTTCTTCCGAACTGATAATACAAAGCTCCCCGATCATTTCTGCTATGATATTCTGTGGTGAATTCACCAAGATTCCTGTCCATAATGAACGAATTGACATACAAGCCCTCGGCACCTTGATTCCAGTTGATTCCGTTGTGGCGGAAAACCCTGCCTCCGTTCACATCATACGCGAACACGTTCTGGAGGGGATGAGTCTGGTATGTATTCACATCATCCGGGGAATAATCCGTTATCCAAAGATGCCAGCTCCAGAGATAGTCAGTCCAAGTACCGTCAGTTTTCAGTTTCTTGAGTCCGATAAGAACATTGCCTTGAGCACCATTGCGGACCTGAACCGAAATCGGATCCGTTCCGGTGCCGGAAGCGGTGGTGGTACCAGAGGAGAAACGGAAATTGTCATTTAGTGTCGGGGTGTCATTCCAGATGATTTCAGCACGCCAGGTGTCATCGGGACCAAGTTGATTTTCCGTAACAGATTCATAATGAATGCTTGTCCTGCCCCAGAATGTATTGACTCTGTCCACAGGGATGCTGAAGGTTCTCCAATAGTTTTCAATCTCAGGGGGATTGAGTATATATGAATTGGCGCGGTCATAGGAAGAAAGTGTGTAATCCACCGGCCCGTAGTCCTTCACCCTGTCGTCCAGTCTGCTGTCCCCCTTCTTCTTGAAGTCGATACGGTATTGATAGTATCTGTTGGGCTCTATGTTGAAATCATCTACAAGATTGGCCCCGAGGTAGAACACATAATTGAGGGGAACCATCACAGTGTCCGACAGATAAGAACCCTTCACAATGGCATAGGTGGCCTGACCGGGATTGAATCTGCCCTTGGCAGCCTGTGACCCGTTCACTACAGTGCCCCGTTTGTTTACAGGGAGATAGCAGATAAAATCAGAACTGTCCGAAGCAACATCTTGATTGCCTGTACCTGACCAAGCTTCGAAAGGAAAGTCAAATGTGCTGAAAGTCGAGGGCTGGGGCAGAACGGATGGATTGCCCAATTCGGGAAAATAATAGGATATCGAGGGAACGGAAGCAAAGGAAACTGAGTCAATGTGAATCCGGTCGGAAGATGAGAAAGAATTGTTGACCAGACGCAACTTGATTTTGGCAATATTGCGGCGCATCCCTACCGAAAAAAACGAGGCCATAGGGATGTGACCAGTTTTGAACTTGCCGACGAAACAAATATGACCGCCGGTCCCGTCGTTGATTAAAATGTCATTCTTTGAACTGACTGTTCGTGACATCGACTTGACGGCGCCCAAAGTCGTGGGAAACACCAGTTCAGGATCAAAAGAGTTCGCCAGAAGGAAGACAGTGGAGGAATCGGAAGGGTCAACCAAAGTGACAGGAACATCCAGACTGTCAGTACCGGGATAACGGTTAAACTCTGATTCCGGAATGTATTTCGCTGCACCAATCAGCACTGCATTATCATTCGTCCCACCGTATTGGGCAACCCACAAGTTGTGGATGCAACTCTCATCCAGAGTGTCAATTATAGCCTTTGTACTTTCCTGCTCAGATATCTGCAGGGACGTTCCGGCCAGAATATCCGAAGTATTGAGACTTATCGTCACCGATACGGGATCTCCTACGGTTTCCGGCAATCCCGCAG
>DCIN01000081.1:0-747 GCA_002315815.1 Bacteroidales bacterium UBA1725
TATCAGAAAAAATGGTGGGATGGAATATCTATGACGGGTCTGGAATGGAACGGAAATCAAGGTCCATCGGGAAAATCCTTCGATCTGTTCGGCGACGGCAGTCTGCTTATTATCAATATCCCCGGCCATTCTGACGGACAAGTTGCCGTAAAAATCAGCAATGGCGACGGGAAGTTCGTACTCCTTTGCGCCGACGGTGCATATTCGGACAGATCCTGGAACGAAATGCTGTGTTCAGGGATTGCTTCAAACCATTATTTACAACTTCAATCGCTCGCCTGGATTGCAGCGATGAATCGTGACCCAAACTGTGTCAAATGCATCGCCAGCCATCATTTGAATCTGGACACGCAAACGATTGATTTGTAAGCACTTCTTGACATCAAAAAAGCCGACCAAAATTAACTTTTCAGTCGGCCTTGTAGACCCTACAGGAATCGAACCTGTATTTAAGGTTTAGGAAACCTTCGTTCTATCCGTTGAACTAAGGATCCATTCCGGTGGAGCATTCGACTCCACCTTCGATTATTCTGCGTCCTTGACGATAATCTGACGTCCGCGGTAATAGCCGCATTCAGGACATACGCAGTGATACATCACTGTCGCTCCGCAGTTGGGGCAGGTGGCGAGAGTGGGGACGGGAGCGAAATCGTGAGTACGACGCTTGTCCCTGCGCTGCTTTGAAAGTTTGTGTTTCGGATGTGCCATTTCTTATCTTTTTAAATTATTATTTTCTTTTTCTCAATT
>DCIN01000081.1:828-2610 GCA_002315815.1 Bacteroidales bacterium UBA1725
CTATTCTCCTCTTGAATCCCCGTCTCTGCTCAAATACTTCAAAGTATCCTCGTTGCATTCTCCGTCCGGATGGACTTTCCTGAAAGGTAGAGCCGTACAGATGTAGTCATACACGTCCTGCCTCAAATCCAGTTCGTCACCTTCAGTTACATAGCTTTCTTCGAATTCCGTCTCCACCGGAATCACAAGGTCTTCCAGACACCTGTCGCAGGGGACGGTGACTACACCTCTCAACTCGCACTGCGCATCTACTGTAACTCTATGATTGTGAAGAGTTACAAGGACATCCACATTTGCGTCAGTGATTTCGGGATTTCCGAATATTCCAAAGAACCCAACCTCGGCCTTCCATTCAAAATGACTGGTGCCGACAGGCAATGCTCCAAGATTTACAATAAAGGGTTGCAAAGATAATAAAAATTTTAACTAAAATCAATCATCGTTCTCGCTATTTCTTTTGCGGGATAGTGGGTCGAGTAGAATCTTCCTGATTCTCATAGCGTGAGGGGTGATTTCCACCAGTTCGTCTTCCTGGATATACTCCAGAGCTTCCTCGAGCGAGAACTTGATCGCAGGGGGCAATATTATTTTTTCATCTGAGCCAGCTGCACGTACGTTGGTGAGTTTCTTGGTTTTACAGATGTTGATGTTCAAGTCGCGCTCGCGGGTATGTTCACCCACCACCTGGCCGCAGTATATGGGTTCGCCCGGATCCACAAAGAAGCGTCCGCGGTCCAGAAGTTTGTTCATCGAGTACGCGATAGCCTCGCCTGTCTCAAGAGATACCAGGGAACCGTTGTTCCGTCTTTCGATTTCTCCCTTGTAAGGCTGGTATTCCTTGTAGCGGTGGGCGACGATGGCCTCACCCTGGGAAGCAGTGAGCAGATTTGAGCGCAGGCCCATAAGACCTCTGGTAGGGATCTCGAATTCGAGCAGAGTCCTGTCTCCGCGCGGCTCCATATGTATGAGGGCGCCTTTGCGCCTTGTAGCTATTTCTATGGCTGCTCCTACGAACTGTTCCGGAGTCTCAATGGAGAGTTCCTCGATAGGCTCGCAACGCTGGCCGCCTATGGTCTTGTCCAGAACCTTGGGCTGTCCGACCTGGAGTTCGAAACCTTCCCTTCGCATAGTTTCGATGAGGACTGACAGGTGCAGCACACCACGGCCATAGACTACGAATGAATCTGCAGTAAGACCGGGTTTGACACGCAGGGCGAGATTTTTCTCCAGTTCCTTGTCCAGACGTTCCTTGAGGTGGCGTGAGGTGACGAACTTGCCGTCCTTTCCGAAGAAAGGCGAATTGTTGATAGTAAAGAGCATACTCATTGTAGGCTCATCGATTGCGATGGGCGGAAGCGCCTGGGGATTCTCGGAATCCGCCACTGTGTCTCCAATCTCGAACCCGTCAAGGCCCACGACCGCGCAGATGTCTCCGCACTGCACCTCGCCGATGTTGGTCTTTCCGAGTCCTTCGAACACCATAAGTTGCTTTATCTTTTGCTTCTGTACTATGTCATAGCGTTTGCAAAGGGATATCTGCTGACCGGATTTGATGCTTCCGCGGGTTACACGTCCGACTGCGATTCTCCCCACATAGGGAGAATATTCCAGTGATGAAATCAGGAGCTGCGGTGTCCCCTCAACCACGGCTGGGGCTGGTATCTCAGAAAGAATGGTGTCGAGCAGAGGAGTGATGTTGTCCGTGGGTTTCTTCCAGTCGAGCGACATCCAACCCTGTTTGGCGGAACCGAAAACAGTCTTGAAGTCGAGCTGGTCCTCGGT
>DCIN01000081.1:2737-3717 GCA_002315815.1 Bacteroidales bacterium UBA1725
GACAAACCGGGTCTGGGGCATACATCCCTCGAACGCATCGACGAGCAGCAGCACTCCGTCGGCCATATTGAGCACACGCTCGACCTCTCCGCCGAAGTCGCTATGACCTGGAGTATCTATAATATTGATTTTTACGCCTTTATATGTCACGGAGACATTCTTGGCCAAGATTGTGATTCCGCGTTCTCGTTCCAAATCGTTGTTGTCGAGAATCAGCTGGCCCAAATTTTCCGGTTGGCGGACCAGGTTCGCCTGATAAATCATCCTGTCCACAAGGGTGGTTTTGCCGTGATCCACGTGGGCGATAATTGCTATGTTTCTGATTTCCTGCATATTTTTCTGTAAAATCCCACAAATTTACGGAAATATTGCGAAAATCATAATCAGATATTATTCTTATCTTTGCAAGTTGTGAAGTTGTCAAGAATCATTTGCTCTGTTTCACTTGTCTGCGTCTTGCAGTCTTGTGCCGGACACGGCGGAATCCATACCGGAAAAATGCTTTCGGCAGTTCCGTCGGATGCTCAGGCTTTCGTAACGGCTGAGAAACTGGGCGACATCCTGTCCGGGTACATTGATTCTTCCGACGTCCTGAATACTCTTCATTTCGGAGATCTGAAGAATAACTCCACGGCACTTTCATACTGCAATACTTCATCACTCACACCGGTACTGGCAGTTGATGCTGGGAAGGCTGATTGTCAAGCACTTGTGTCGGAAGCTGTTTCGGTTGGTCTTCAAGCAAGGCTTCTGGGCCAAGGAGTACTTGTACTCAGCCCGTCCGGAACGCTGGTCTCTTCAGTGGAACGTCATCTGGAGGAGGGTGCTTCCGTAATGGACGCCGTTTCTTTCCCTATTGCGGCTCAAAGTGTTGCCGACAGCCGTAATGCGGTTTTCCTACGCACTTCCGGAGCGTCGGGGTGGCTTCCCGCAGATTTTCCCGGCGGGAAAAAAGCTCGTTCCGAAACTGCGTCGTTTCT
>DCIN01000081.1:3856-13078 GCA_002315815.1 Bacteroidales bacterium UBA1725
CTTGCTCCTGAGAATGCAGATTTGGTCATTTCGGAGAGTGTGTCAGCTTCCGGATTTCGTAATCTGTACAGAGCCTATCTTGATGCGACGGTCAGACTCGACGCATATAACAGGAATCTTCACAGTATTGCGGACGCTTCCGGGGTGGACATTGTCGGTTTTGAGAAACAATTGGATGTGCGGGAGGTCTCCCGTTTGAGTTGGGACGGCCACGATGTTTCGCTTCTGCGTTGCGGCACGTCAGTCAGGGACACACTATTTTCGGAGAACACCGCCAGAGGTGCCGTCGCGGCACTCTATGGGAAGGCATTTGCTGTGGATGATGTCTGGGTCTGCCGCAGGGACAGGTGGATTGCTTTCGGATCCAGAGAAGATGTCGAGGCCTTCTCCGTCCTTTCCGCCCGCAAGTCAGGCAACGCGGCGCGTTCTTTCTACTACAAAGACAGCAATATCATCGCATTTCGCGACAACAAGGCAATAAGGCTATGGAAATCAAGTCGGTAAACAAGATTCTCGAATGTAGCTTCAAGGAGAATTGGGAACGGGAAGCCCTTTCTAATTATCACGGAGTCACAATCACTTACGCTGAACTTGCGGAAAGAATCGAACTTCTTCATCTGGGATTCAAGTTCTGTGGACTCAAGAAAGGAGACAAGGTTGCACTCTGCTCCCGCAATCAGGCCAACTGGGGTGTCAGTTTTCTTGCCGCTCTCACCTATGGTGCAGTCCCCGTGCCCATACTTCACGAGTTCAAGCCCGAGAATATACACTATCTTATCAACCATTCCGAATCCAGAATACTCTTTGTGGACGAGGTTATCTGGGAAAGCCTGTCCGAACAGGAGATGCCTGGACTTGACGCAATCGTGCAGATAAGCAATCTGGAGTTTCTTTACAAGAGCGGCAGTGTCCGTTCAGACATCAAGGAGGAGGTTCGCCTCGCATTCAGCTCGAAATATCCCGATGGATTCTCTCAGGAGCATATCCATTATCACGAGGACACTGCCGACGAACTTGCGATGATAAACTACACTTCGGGCACTTCAGGCTTTTCCAAGGGCGTTATGCTTCCTTACAGGTCGCTGTATACAAATATCTTTTTTGCCATCAATGTAGCGGAGCCCCAGATGAACAGCGACTCCGATGTGGTAGCGATACTGCCCTCGGCTCATATGTACGGCCTGCTCTTTGAATTTTTGTTTGAACTCTCAATCGGTGCCCACGTTCATTTCCTGACACGGCTTCCAAGTCCGAAGATAATTCTCCAGGCATTTTCCGAAGTACGTCCGAACGTCATCGTATCCGTGCCTCTGATAATGGAGAAGGTGTATAAGTCGATGATCAAACCGGCCGTGGACAGAAACAAGATGTATATGCGCATCCCCATTCTGGACCAGGTGATGAAGAAGAATATCCGCAACAATATGATTGATGCGTTCGGCAGCCGTTTCGAGGAGGTAATCCTCGGCGGTGCGGCTGTCAATCCTGAAGTCGAAGACTTTCTTGGCAGGATTCATTTCCCTTTCACAGTAGGATACGGGATGACGGAATGCGGGCCCATAATCACCTATTCCAAATGGTGGAGAGCCAAGCAGGGTTCCTGCGGTCAGCCTGTTCCGGGATGCGAAATACGGATAGATTCCGCCAATCCTCACAAGATTCCGGGCGAGGTGCAAGTCAAGGGAAGCAATGTCTTTTTGGGCTATTACAAGAATGAAGAGGCCACCGCAAAGTCATTCACAGATGACGGTTGGTTCAGGACAGGCGATATGGGCATTGTTGATTCGGAGGGGTATCTCTTCCTTAAGGGCAGGTCAAAGTGTATGATTTTGGGACCTTCCGGCCAGAACATCTATCCAGAAGAGCTGGAAGCTGTGGTGAATAATGTCACCTATGTCGTTGATTCTCTCGTAATTGACGATAATGGGGTCCTGACCGCTCTGGTCTATCCCGACCTTCATCAGGGAGAGATGGACGGCTTGACGCGGGACGCTCTCGAGAAGCGTATCTCCGAAGGTCTTCCGGAAATCAACAAAAGACTGCCGACTTATGCCCAGATAAGGAGAATCGAATTTATGCCGGAAGATTTCGAGCGCACACCGAAGAAAAATATCAAAAGATATCTGTATCAGAGAGGCAATGACAAAATTTGATGACAAATATATGAGAATGGCGGAGATATGGGCAGAAAACTCATATTGCAAGCGACGCAAGGTAGGAGCCCTTCTCGTCAAGGACAGAATGATAATATCCGACGGCTACAACGGCACACCGGCCGGCTTTGAGAACGTATGCGAAGACGAGAATGGTGTTACCAAGGCGTATGTTCTTCACGCCGAGGCGAATGCAATATCCAAGGTGGCTCAGTCGGGGAACAGCTCCCTTGGAGCTACGCTGTATGTCACTGCGTCTCCCTGCATAGAGTGCGCTAAGATGATAATACAGGCCGGAATAAAGCGTGTTGTTTACAAGGATGAATACAGGCTCACTGATGGAGTTGAACTTCTTCACAGGGCCGGGGTGGAAACGGAAAAATTGGACTGATGAAGAAGGAACCCGTTATTAGTGCGATTCTGGGTGTGATAATAGGAGTATGCCTCCTTTTGGTCATTCAGAAAATCTCCGATCGCAACCGTATGATAAAGACTGGAGATGGAGACTGGAGAAAACTCAACGCCGTTCTCAGGCAGATGGAGGAAAATTACGTTGATACGATAGATGTACGGAGCATTACGGATGCGGCCATAGAGGCGGCCCTTTCCAGGCTTGACCCACATTCTGTGTATATGCCACCTATGGTGCTTGAGGAATCGGAGACTGAACTGGCAGGACAGTTTGACGGAATAGGAATACAGTTCAACGTGCCCAACGATACGGCTGTGGTCATTGAGGTTATTCCGGGCGGACCTTCGGAGAAGACAGGTCTCCTGCCGGGTGACAGGATTCTGAAAGTGGATGAGGAAAATATTGCCGGAGTGAAGTTCCCTCAGGACAGTATGGTGAGGCGTATGAAAGGAAAGGCTGGAACTAAGGTCAGTATTCTGGTGGAGAGAGGAGGTGAACGCATTCCTTTTGAGATTACCAGAGGCAGGATACCAACACACTCAGTCGATGCTTCATTTATGGTCAACGATACCACGGCTTATGTGAGACTTTCCAAATTCTCCAGAACCACATACAAGGAAATTATGAATGCATCCACGGACCTGCTGGCTTCTGGAATGAGAAAGATGATTCTTGACCTCAGGGGCAATAGCGGCGGTTTTTTCGATCAGGCACTGATGCTTTCCAATTTATTCCTCTCCAAAGGAGATAAGATAGTGTATATGGAGGGTCTTCACCGCAAGCGTGAGGATTATCACGCCGACGGCCGCGGTATTCTGAGCGACATCTGCCTTGACGTGCTGATTGACGATGGCACTGCTTCTTCCAGCGAGATTTTTGCCGGAGCCATTCAGGACAACGGGCGGGGACGGATAATAGGCCGGCGGTCTTTTGGTAAGGGTCTTGTCCAGGAACCTGTATATTTTACGGACGGTTCCGGAATCAGGCTCACCGTTGCGCGTTTCTATACCCCGTCCGGACGTTGTATTCAGAAACCGTATTCCGATGATTATAACTATGAAGTTTTCAAGCGTTCCGACGAACTTTTGATAGCTGACAGTATGAAGATCGAGAGCGGAGGCATCATCCCTGACATATTTGTACCTGTGGACACCACCAAGGCCGGTCCTTTCTATCTGGCCTGTGTCCGAAAGGCAGTTCCTATGCGTTTTGCCAGCTATTGCTTCGACTCGGACAAGAAAATTCTCTCGTCAATATCCGACTATGATGAACTTCTATCATATCTTGATTCCGCTTCGCTGGAGTCACGCTTCCTTCGTTACGCCAAAGAAAAAGACGGCATAGTGCCCTCGTCCGGAGAATGGGAGGTGGACAGACAATATCTGATGACTCAGGTGAGGGCTCTTGTGGGGCGCTACTCAAAGTTGGGTGACGCTGCATATTATCATCTCTATCTGTCCATCGATGAAACCTTCCGACGTTCGCTTGATAATCAATAATTACTAACTACTATGCTATTCATACTCATATTCGCTGCTGCCGTCATTGTCTGTTGTGTGCTGTTGAACGATATGTCCAATAAGGTGGGCGTACCCGTACTGCTGGCATTTCTGCTTCTGGGTACCGCCACACAGTCATCGGGGTTGATTCATATCGATTTTCGGAATCTTCAGTCAGCTGAGACAGTTGCTACCGTTGCATTGATTTTCATAATGTTCTACGGAGGCTTCGGCACAAGGTGGAAGTCGGCTAAACCTGTAGTCTGCGAGGCTGGACTGCTCGCATCCTTGGGAGTGGTGATCACTGCAGCTCTGACCGGAATGTTCTGCCATTTTGTATTGGGATGGATGTGGATAGAGAGCCTGCTGATGGGTTCTGTGATAAGTTCCACCGATGCGGCATCGGTATTTTCGATTCTTCGTTCGCGAAAATTGGGGCTCAAGAACAACAGCGCTCCACTTCTGGAGTTGGAAAGCGGATCCAATGACCCCGTTTCCAACATACTCACAATCATCTTCATCTCCATACTTAAAGGTGACGTGAGCACAGGCAGTGTGATATGGATGTTCGCAGCTCAGCTTTTGTTCGGAGCAGGTCTTGGTCTGGTCATCGCACAACTGGCGATTTTAGCGATGAATAAAATCAAATTCACCACTTCCGGTTTCGATTCCCTGTTCGTCCTGGCCATTGCACTTCTGGCATACGCTGTTCCTTCCGCCATAGGAGGCAACGGATATCTCAGCGTATATATTGTCGGTATCATTATGGGCAATCACGAGTTCTCTCATAAGAAACAACTTGTTGGCTTTTTTGATGGAATCACCGGTCTGATGCAGGTAGTTATCTTCTATATGCTGGGCTTCCTTGCACGTCCGAGCGAGATGCACAAAGTACTCCTGCCTTCTCTTGCCATTTTTGCTTTTCTTCTTTTAATCTCCCGACCGGCAACGGTTTATGCATTGCTCAAACCTTTCCGAAAATACTCTCTGAAACAGATTGGCCTGGTGTCATTCGTGGGCCTCAGGGGAGCCGCATCGGTAGTGTTTGCTATTATGGCCACCGTCGATGCACCGGTACTGTCTCACGACATTCTGAATGTGGTATTCTGTATCGTGCTCCTGTCTATCTCCTTACAGGGATTCTTCATTCCGATTGTGGCAAAAAAACTTGATATGATAGATTCCGATTCCGATGTGATGCAGAACTTCACCGATTTCTCGGAATCGAATGATGTCCACTTCAGCGAATTCACAATTGATGAGACATCATCCTGGAGTGGCAAATGTGTCAAGGAACTTGGCCTGCCCAAAAGTATGCTGTTATGTTCGATTACCAGTCCCGACGGCACTTCGTACATACCCAAAGGCGATACAGTTTTCCATTCCGGGGACAAGGTCATCCTCTGTTCACATTCAGTAAAGGGTGTCGAGCATATGTTTGTGTCACAGGTTCATATTACTTCCGGAAACAGATTTGTAGGTTGTGAACTCCGTTATTATCCGGCCCAGAGAAATCAAGTCCTGCTGATAAAACGCGGAGACCAAAACATCATCCCTCACGGCAGCACAGTGCTTATGAAGGATGATGTTCTCTATATCAACAATATCTGACTCTAACTTATCTGTTCTGCAATTCGGCTTTCAGAAAATCCGATATTGTTTTTTGTTCAGCAGGACCGCAATGATGCGTCCCGTGAAAGAATTCTGTGCGCAACTTTCCTGCGGCACCTTTCTCAGAGTATATCCGCTGCATCCTGTCGAATGCGATTCGGCTCTGCGGCACTGGAAAAAGTTTGTCTTCGTCTCCGTTCAGGAAGAAGAAGGACTTCGGAGCCAGCCACTGTGCTATGTCCGGGAAATCGTAATTGTCACGCAGCTCTGGAATGATCATAGAGTAGTCTGAAGCTTTCATAGGGTCTGCACAGGTCTCTTTGAGAGTCATCCAGCATAGTGCCACTCCAGTTTTCACCTCTTTGCAGAAAGCCGTCAGAAGCCAGCACCTGTGAGCACCCATTGACCATCCGAACGCACCGATGTTTTCAGGGTCCACACAGTCGAGTCCTTTGAGTATATTTGCAGCCGCTACATCTTCCCTGAGAGTTTTCTGCGCCCAGATGATTCCTTTATCGTACAGACTGTCATAAACGGCACGCTGCCCCTCATACACATCGTTTTTCATCAACTTGAGATCTCCGTCCCCACCGCAGAATCTGGCACGTGACCATTTCTGACACAGTTCGCTGCTCCTTGAACCCCAATAGAGGACGTCCGGTACAATCACCACGAAACCCTGACGTGCCAGTTCGTCACCATACCAAACTCCGTCGAATCCGCTTCCAACCCATTCCTCGGATGAGAGCTTTATGTTCTCGGGAGCAGACTGCATAGGCTTGACCAATTTCTCCTTGCCTATGTCGAATCTTGCTCCGTGGTCGTGAAGCAGAACGAGTCCTGCTTTTCTGTCCGAAGGTCCGGCGGAATCCGGAATAAGTAGAAAAGCTTTGACTCTCTCGTCTTTTTCCACATTGTATTCGACCATCTGGCATATATAACCATCGCGATGCTCGGTTTCCAGAACTTTCATATCCGGATTGACAGCTTGTCCCAAAGTGATAGGGACAGCCATTACAAGATGTATCAAAAGAGTCATCATTCGATTCAATATTGAGACGTTTCCGACAATCCTATAATTTGTTATCTGATTACTACTAGAATTCGCTTCTGGTTACACCCTGTTTTGCTGTCTTATACAGAAGATCGTACTGGGCGGCAAATATCGCTGATGCATTTTCGGGGTCGGGCATATCCAGATCTCTGTCTTCAATCTCTATCCTCAGTTTTGTCACACCTTTATTGATAATATCCTGCATCTGCTTTTTCGTAACCAGATACAATGCGTATGAATTCGTCTCTTTTCTGACGTATTTGCGAGGTACGAAGCTGCTGATTTCGTAAGGGCTTATGTAGATTTCGTCAAACCAGGGGTCATATCCGTATGAGTACCCGAAGCTACTGACCCGTTCTGTAGTTTCCGTGGTATAGGTTGAACTATCAAACTCCCTGTCATAGAGGTTTTTAAGAGTGATGGTGCTATCGTCCTTAAGGCGGATTAGCATTCTGTCGTCCTTGTTGATGATTCCGTGGTCCGTGTCCTTGTCGCAGGTAACAAGTATTGCCAGCACTGAGTCTTTGGGTGCTACTCTTGCACCGAGAGCTACAAAGATATCGCTGAAACCATACCTGAACAGACTTTGGTTGGATGTAAGAATCGTTCTTCTGCCCTCTGCATCTTTGCTGTTCATCACTATTCTGAGAGGGCTGCAGGAAATGGCGGCGAGGCAAACCGCCAACGCAATCATTAATTTTCTCATATCTTAATACTTTACGTTATTCAAGCGAATATAGGGGTTTATTTTATAATAATCGTTTGTTTTGGCAATAAAACCTTTCTTTTCCATTTATTTTGCCTCACCAAACATATTTGGATTATGAAATACTTCTACAAACTACTTCTCGCAGCTCTTCTCGCTGCATCCTGCACCGGCAGCCTCACTCCCCTCGGCGAAATCGTGGACATCGAAGGGAATGTACTCTCCCACGAAATGATTGTTCTTGGCCAAAAGCTGGAAGATCCCTACACCGTTGCCAATATGACCAAGGCACTTGATGCACTTTACTCTACTAGAGCTGACCGTGGGAGTGTCACTACCACAGATCTTTATGTCCGTTTTCTTCCTAATACCGAAGATGATTTCAAACGTCTCGAAAGCCTTGGCGTTGTAATGCTCGACCATCCTATGGACTATGAGATTATTAAAGAAGGTGATTACTATCACGATCCATCATTACCCGAAGAGAACATTACCTGGCAGTATGCTGTGGTGCCTAAAGATTTTTCTTTCCCTCCCAGTATACGGCACGAGATTCTGGATGAATGTTTCATCCCTGAAAACAGTACAACCAAGGCTGAATGGGTGAACTGGGATGCCGTTGAAAGGGAGTCTTTCCGTCTTACCGGCAACTTAGATATGCTTGAGGAAGAGACCAAGGCAGCTAAGTCCTACCCTGCTGGCAATATAACCATTGTGGACAGCCGAAATGGAAAGAAAGAAGGTTTGAAAGGAGTCACTGTATCCTGTAACGTTTTTGTTAAGTTCAGTCACGCCTTCACCGATGAGAATGGAAATTACAGTATGACCAAAGGATTCGCGATTAATCCACGATACAGGCTTATGTTCAAGAACAGCAAAGGTTTTGGAATTGGCTTCAATCTTCTCCTTGTTCCTGCCTCCTGTTCCACTCTGGGAAAAGGAAGTGCTTCCGGTCTTGATTTTGTGATAGATGCAGCCTCTGACAGAAGTCTTTTCCGCAGGTCTGTTGTAAATAATGCAGCTTTTGATTACTATGAATCCTGCACTGGTACGTCTTCCGATATCAAGACCCCTCCACAGAACTTGAGGATATGGCTTCTGCATAGTTTCGAGAAAAGTGCAGCAATGATGCTTCAACAAGGTGCCATCGTAGATGCATCTGCCCTAAACAAGTTTTTTGGTTCATACCTTACTATTGCCAAACTTTTCCTTCCTGATATAACTATTGGTATGAAAGGCAAAGACAGTTTTGACGTAATATATGCCGAGACAGTCCACGAATTGGCACATACGAGTCATTATATGCAAGTAGGCAATGAGTACTGGAATAATCTTGCTGGTTTCAACGTAGCTTCTTTCATTTCTTCAGGTTTCGTTACTTACGGGACAGGTACTGAGACGAACCACGGATATTGCGAGATTGCAGAGATGTGGGCATTTTATATACAGACTCAGATGATGAATACCCGATATGAAGAATACAAAGAATACGGGACATCATATTGGTTCTACCCGCAAATATTCAATAAACTTGACGAGAGAGGTATAGACCGGTACAAAATTTTCACATCTCTGACTTCTGATGTTACCGACAAGGAACTCCTTAAGAAAAGACTGATCAATCTTTATCCCGACGGGAAAAGTATAATCAATCAGGTCTTCGGGTATTACAACTGACAAATTGTTATTTTTTAAACATTACGGAAAAGCACTTCTTGTTTTTCACGTAATTATCCGGATTTTTTGTATATTTGCAGTCCTGTTGCGCGGGTGGCGAAATGGTAGAC
>DCIN01000091.1:0-913 GCA_002315815.1 Bacteroidales bacterium UBA1725
GGATGCCGCCGAATACGCCGATACAAGTATCATTAATCTTGACCGGATCCGCACCCACGCGGTTCACCGTCACTCCACACCGGATCAGCTCGAACTTCTCAATCTTCTCGATGGTAGACTTGCCGCCCTTGGAGAATAGTTTTGGGGCTATTGTGGGGCATTTGGGAGAATACAGATTTTTTGGATTTGTTTCCGAAAAGCATTATTTTTGTAGCATTTTAGAAATATATAATCTTGGTAAGCTATATTGAGTTCAAGGAGAGGTTGTTGCCTGAAGGGTGTTTTTCCATCCATCAGGCACGGTTTAATTTCCCGTCTTTTGACAGGAATAACTTGACTCGTTGGACAAAGAAGGGGCTTCTGGTACGGCTCAGGCAGGAGTGGTATGCGTTTCCAGAGATGCTCAGGCGGCCTGATTTTTCGCGTTATGTTGCGTGTCGTTTTTATCGGCCTTCATACATTAGCCTTCATACGGCCTTAAGTATTTATGGTTTGATTCCGGAGGCGGTGACTGGCATCACTTCGGTCTCTACCTTGAAGACCGCACGGTTTGAAAATGGCTTTGGACAGTTTTCGTATCAGAGTGTGAAGCCGGAGTTGTTTTTTGGGTTTAAGCCTGTGAGTCTTCCTGTCAATGCTGCTGTTGTCAATGCTCCTGAGCAGGTTTGGATGTTGGCTCATCCGGAAAAGGCGTTGTTGGATTTGCTTTATCTTTATCCTTTTTATGACAATGAGGGTGATCTGGAGCTGTTGCGTCTGGATGAGGATTTTATGACTGGTGAGCTTGATATTGACCGTCTTGGGGAGTATCAGTTGAAGATGGGCAGTAAGGCACTGGATGTTCGTGTCAGGAAACTTCTCAATGTTTACGGCTTATGATGGATCTTAATTATATCAATGGTTTCTTTCCGCC
>DCIN01000091.1:1041-3158 GCA_002315815.1 Bacteroidales bacterium UBA1725
CGAATCTACGACTTATTAAGGGTATAGACCGTTTCTCTGAAGACTTGGATTTTGATTGCAAGAGTCTGGATGATGATGGGTTTAAGGAGATGACGGATGGTGTGGTGACTTTTCTTCAGCGTTCGGGTATCCGTGTTGAGGATCGGGATAGGGAGAATCCTAGGCTTTCAGCATTTCGCCGGAATATCTACTTTCCTGAATTTCTGTTTGAATTGGGATTGACCGGACATCGCGAAGAGAGGTTCCTTCTGAAGATTGAAGCGCAGGAACAGGGTGTCAGTTATCCTGTGGAAAGGAAGTATGTGCAGCGTTGCGGTTTCTTTTTCTCTCTGCCGGTTCCTCCTGATTCTGTATTGCTGAGTATGAAGCTTTCTGCGCTGCTGGCGAGAGCCAAGGGACGTGACTTTTATGATACGATGTTCCTTATGCAGCAGACAAGTCCATCGTATGAATTTCTCTCTGCAAGAGTGGGGATTGGCACACGCGAGGAGTTGAAGGGGGCTATTTTCGACAAGTTGGGGAGCACGGACTTGAATGTCAAGAAACGTGACTTTGAGCATCTTTTGTTCAATTCTAATGCGGGTGAGAAGATTCTTATGTTTAAAGAGTTTATTGATCAGAATTTATAGAAATGTTGACTACAGGAAAAAAGTTTTACATCCACTGCGTGAAGAATCCGGTGGGGTTCTTGGGGGCGCTGGGGGCGCTGGGGGCGCTGTCGCCTTTGTTCTTGGGGACTATGGTGGTGCTGTTTTTTTGCTAATAAGAATGGGTTCAAAGGGATTTTCTTTACTCAGGATAGGCCGGGGAAGGGGGATATGGCGTTTATCGGACTGAGGCCGCTGCTGGTGCAGTATTTGCCGCTGTATAGTGAGGAGCAGCATCATAGGCATAATGTCATAGTATCCGTGGGTTACTTATATGTCAAAGGGTGTTCAATTTTATATGTCAATCTACAGATCAACGCTGCGCTAGCTGGATGAATCTGCTCTCTGTCAATCGGGAGCAAAACGGCCCCAAACGTTCCCGGAATACATCTGTGTTGCAAATGACGATATGAAGGAAATATGGAATACTGGAAATTCTACCACAACGGCAGCGACAATGACAATGAACAATAACTATCTTTGAAACAGCAGGCAAGACAACTATGATTACAGAAGAAAACACCCTCGGCTTTTCAGTCGACGAACAAGTAGTTCAGGATTTTATCGCAGGAAAGCGTAATTCATTTACCACAGACATTGATGAAGATACTTATCGTGAGCTGTTGGAAAACTATGACGGCAATCTGATACTTGACGTCGAGGAGCTTCCCGACACCTTCCACGGCTGTTATTTCTACAATAATGGCAAATTCCCATACATCAAGAAAAAGACTCTTGAACACATCTTGCTTGCCGGAGACACGACTCGCATTGTGGGGCGCATAGTCAGATGCACATACACTCCGGGACTTCGCTTCTTCTACAGTTGCAATACTATCTGACGATGAAATCCTACACCTTCTCAAACCTCACAGTCCGGCCGTTTCCCACTGTCGCCGATCTGAACAATCCCTGGATCTTCGGGGGTGTTCAAGTCATCATCAACGTCAGTGGCCACGACTACTCTGATGAGGTGAAGAGGTTGCTTGCGGACAAAGGAATTGAGCCGTACTGGTTTCCATTGGTGGAAGAAGGCCCTGATATGGGCATTGACAACATCATCAAGGCCGTAAAGGTTCTGCAGCAGTGTGACGAAGAAGGCAAGAAGGTGGTCCTCCACTGCACCTGCGGCAACAACAGAAGCAGAACGGTTGCTGAATTCTTACACTTCATCAAGACCGGAGAACAATTCGAGGACGAATACAAGGATTACGCCAACCATCTGCTTTACAACATTGCAGAAGGCCATCTTCCGGGAATGGATGAGATGATGGCAATGTTCAACAGCTCAAGACAACAATAGAATGCAATCCTTCGCCGCCATAGATTTTGAGACCGCCAACGAATGCCCTTCAAGCGTTTGTTCGGTGGGTGTTGTCATCGTGCGTGATGGCGAGTTCGTAGAGCGCTTCTATTCGCTGATACATCCGGAACCTGAGTATTATAAATGGTTCTGCCAGAAGGTCCACG
>DCIN01000091.1:3228-3624 GCA_002315815.1 Bacteroidales bacterium UBA1725
ATTGCACCACACATCGAAGGCTTGCCTCTTGTGGCGCACAATGCCGGATTCGATGAAGGATGCCTGAAAGCCGTGTTCAAGGTCTATCAGATGGACTATCCTGATTATGAGTTTTACGATACTCTGGCAGCATCAAGACGCCATTTCGGACAATCTTTGCCAAATCATCAACTGCAGACCGTGGCAGCTGCTTGCGGATATGATCTGACCAATCACCACCACGCACTGGCCGATGCCGAGGCCTGCGCAGTCATAGCACTTCAAATCTTGTAACGCCTATGTCAGACAGAACAGATCAAGCTTGGGACGAATACTTATCCACAGGAATTGACCCCACCGGCGGCGAACTTAAAGCTGCTGATGAGGAAGAGATCACGGATGAAATCATTCCGGGAC
>DCIN01000091.1:3642-4028 GCA_002315815.1 Bacteroidales bacterium UBA1725
GACAATGGCAGCGTTATGCCAGACGCAAGCCTGATGACGAAGCGGGATTCTTGATTGCGATGTTTCTTTCTGTATTATGCTTGGAGCAATAGCCGGCGATTTGGCCGCCTGGACATACGAGAACGACAAGGAATGTTTCTATTCCTCGCTCACATCACTTGATGCGGAGCTTTCTCCATTGGGAGAAGCTGCGCTGGCCACTGCGCTATGGAATATCAACCACCGGGATGGAGACCAGTTTGATTGTTGGAGCCTTGGAGACAACCACTATTTGAGGCACGGTGCCAGACTAATCCAGATTGCTACTCTCGCCTGGAACAAAGACTACCCGATGACTCTGCTGAAATCAGATCACGAAACCTTCTATGATGACAAAGAAGGAATGT
>DCIN01000079.1:0-5266 GCA_002315815.1 Bacteroidales bacterium UBA1725
TGTCATAGTCACAATGCGAATATCGCTGCTTATGACAAACATACAAAACATTTCTCTCAAATTAAAGATTTAGATGTTACAAACTACTAGTTGGACAGTGACAGGTATCGCAACGAATATCACAACTGAGTTAATCTCACAAGCTTCTCTGAAATGAGATCGATGTTTGCGCTAAAAAAAGGATACAATGTAAAAATGTGCAGCCAATCTCGGGACCGACTGCACGCACAGAATACAATAATCAGCCAAACTTAACCCTGTTGTCCGGGACAGGCGGATATGATTTCTTCAAGTGAAAGGCTGAACAACTTGTTCGCCTTATCCAGCCGTGTCATCAGCAGACTGTCACCGGCAATCTCGCAAGAAAGATAATACCCATCGAGCAGGAAATTGCCAAGAACGTTACCATCCCAGTCGAACACCATCAATTTTACATTTCCTCGTGAACGAAGATTGACAGTCGAATCAGTTCCATCGAATATTGCATATATTCTATTCTCATCCGAGCAGGTAGAGATAAAGCAGTCATACGGATGTAAAAGACTGAGTCTCATCTCTCTACCGAAACGTATTCCACGAACGTCCCCAGTGTTGGCAGCCAGAAAATTAATTTGTGGAGCCAGAAAATTTGCAAAGCACAACTGGCAGGTCTGCTTGTTCGAGGTGGATGAACAGTATAGGGTTTGTTGTACATAACCTATCATTCCAGGCTTTTGATCATATGGGACATTTCCGAAACAATGGAATTCATCTATGCAGCTACTGTCCGACAAATCGAAAACCATAAAATGAGGAGAACCATCCAGGTTGGTAGTTTTACTATTCATCATAGTATTGAAGCACACTAACTTATCCTGAAAAACCGAAAAAAAGAGTGGTGACAAGGTGGTCGAATGTTCCAGGTCCAAAGTTTCATCGATTATGGTAGTCTTCCTGCGGATACTTTCTGTCAGGTTGAGCTTGTAGCATTTAGACTTTACACTGTCTCCTATATATGCATACTCTCCATCGATTTCGATAAAAGGGGGGGGTGATATCATTTCCCCCTCAGCTCTACCACGCCTTCCCACTCTGACCAGAGTATCAGCTGAATTAATGTTTACCAAAGAAAAAAAACAGTGATCCTGCGATGATGGGTCGTATGCAACTATCACTGAATCTCTAAAAACGCGGTATTTTCTGCAAGGATAATCAAGTTCCGAAAAGAGAACAGGTGTCAATTCCCCAGTAATCTCTGGCATCTTGACGACAGTCACAGGATACTTAAACACACTCTTTTCGTCAATCTCAGTTCCACAGCCACAAAATAAGAGCAATAAGGATACCGCCGCCTTTACTTTTGAAAAACACGCTGAACTCATAGATACGATTGATGATTAATGATTTAAATAATCTTTTTCCAAAGAACGATGGACAGAGTTCTATTACCACCAAGTCACTGGATACGGCCACCACCAATTATCCACTGAAAATACACATTCATATTGACTATATGGAGGGCCACATTCTCCCCATTCGCGTATACAATCGGAAATAGTATACGGATCATTGAAATCGCAGAAATTAGCATATTCAAACCAATTGCCCCCGTTTTCTCTAATCCAGCAAGGCACGATTGAATAATGATCACCGGAAGCCAGAGCCTCAATATTCTCATCAAGGTACAAAGTATCTTTCCGGCTTATCATACTGAAAAAGAATGCAACTGTCAGTATTAACAGAGAAGATGAAATAAAAAATCTTTTTTTGTTTTTCATATTAATTAACAGATTTAAAATCAACGGTATACAGATAGTTATCGGAAGGTTTTGACAAGTAAAATCTACCGTGCTCACACTCTAAGGAATCATATATATCATCCAATTCATAGCATTGTTCGATTTTGCCGGACAAGTCCATCTTGAGTATTTTTGAATGAATCTCTGACGAGAAACCATCATATAACTTGTTGGATAAAGAAACGCCCGAATAAAGCAGATAAATACTTCCGTCGGAATATTCAGCACCAGAAAAGTAATTTATACCTTTCATCTGGTCGAATTCAGGTACCTTGTCAATCTTCACTCCAGTTATTGTTCCACTCTCGTAATCCAAGAAAGCAACTGCCGGAAAGAAATAGAAAGCAAGGCAAAGACAATGTCTCTCCGGAATCAGGCAATCATCGGAACGAAACAGAATACCAAGAGAAAGAGGAGACTTTTTCTTTAGTTTGACCGATACGTCTCCACCTATTCCGTATTCATCAATTAGGCTTCCGTCATTCAAATCGAACAGAGAAAAGCCGGGTATCCCATCATAAAAACGTTTATAAATGTTGAATTTGGCATCGTAGCAAAGCAATGAATCTTTTCCGACCATTCTGGTGTTGTAAAAAATAGGTGAATCTGTCTGAAGAACAACGTCCCTGTCAAATATGGTTTGTCCATTACGGATACTTTCCGAAATGTCAATTTGATAAAACTTGGACCTGGCCGGTTCAACTACGCCTGCAATTCCGTCAACAATGTCGTAATATGAACTGAGAGCCATAGTCTCTCCTCCACCTCTCCCCAAGCGGCACAAGCGTACAAGAGTATCACCGGAATTAATGTTACAAACAGTAAAATTATAATCTCCAATCCCTGCATAGATAACAATTGCTGAGTCACTTATTTGGAAATCCGCAAGTGGATTATCAAATTCCAAAACCTTTACAGGAATAACCGGAAACGATTGATCAGGAATTGCCGTGGAGGATGACAATGGAAAACTCAAATACTTGTCTTCGAATGAAGAGCAGGAAAAAACACCCAGAACAAGAACAAGAAATGCAATTTTGTTCACTTTTTGACGCATACGGAAAATTCACAAGTTGGAGTCAAATGCTGAATCTCATTCATACAATCAAAATAATCTTGGTGATCAACTGTACTAGGATGACAATAAATGCCCCACTCTCTATTATTCGAAAAAAGCATACCGATTCTACAATCTTTTAGGGAATAATCTCCTTTAGCAAGAGCTTCAATGTTCTGATTCAAAAAAAAGGTTCGGTTGGAATCATAATTGGATTTCAGCAACAGACCTGCCGTAAGCAATACTATTGCTGAAACGGCTGAAATTAAGATTTTATTCTTCATAATAACTATATTTATTGGGTTGTCGTATCCAAATAACTGTCAAGCAATTCATTGACCTTCGCGTTCCAACCAGGGTCACCCACGAACACCGGTCTCCCCTCCACGTCCACGAACACCGAATGAAGCCTGTAATCGGAGGGTATCTGAGGATTCTCCTCAAGATAAGTATTTTTCTCGTCCACATACACCGGTATCCCGAAATTGAAATCCGCTATCACTCTTGACAACGGTATTCCTTCTATATCCTTGGAATACACCAACAGCATCAGCGCAAAGCGGCCGCTCTCCTTCGACTTGATGTACAGCGAATCATAATGCAACTTGAACTTCGACACACGGCACATCGTGCAATCCGTCGAGTCCACATAGATTATCATCTTCGGGACAGTCCTCAGTGAATCATCCATAGGCTTCACCTCCCCGTCAAGGGCCACGCTCAACTCCTGCGGAAGCACTATCCTGCTATCCATTATCCTATTGACTTCACGGCGAAGGCGTATTTGCTCACAACTTGACAGAACAGTCACCGCAAGTATAAACACCAGAAGTATCGGCAGCAACGTCGGCAACAGAACTGGCGATATTCTAATTCGTCTCATATCAGTTTTGTGACCCATAAAAGCTTTGAAGCTCATAAGTGTATTGAACTCATAGACTTGGATTAATTCTCCGGGCACTTCGCTTACGGAGAATTGCAACTATCGGCGAAGATAAAAAAAAAGAAATCTCCAAATTTTTCTCAATAGAATGAACAATCTGTAGTAAATGACTGTGCTGTCAAGTGCAAAACAGGCCATTTTGTACGCGAGAGCTATGGAGTGAACCAACTCAAAGATTCAGCCACCACAACGAAATTCCAGTCAGACCACAAGGAGATTGAAGAGATTGAGCAGCCTGAGGTCGAAGGCCCGTCGGTGGATGGACGAATACACCGGGTAGATGTCATCTGACTTCGACGAGAGCGAAAAGAACCTTCGGACTGCGTTTGGTACCGCTGGAGACCCTGAGCGGTACGGAAGGCCCAGCGAAGAGCGTTTGGTACCGCAAGCAGTATCGGCTTTGACGTGATTGACGATGATATACTGCGGCATCTGGTCATCGCCGGAGTCTGCCAGCTCCTATTTACCGTTTTTGTTTGAGCTTCAGTAAATTACATTGAATCAGCCGGCCATCGTCATCCCGAAGGTGAAGGCCATTGCCGTGGCAATACTTCCAGTATCTGCAATCGGAACATTCTCCGGTACGCATCCACTCGCGGTCGCGCATATTTGTGAATCTGTTCTCCCACACTTCCACGAAATCGTCATTGTAGATGTTTCCCTGATCATAATTGGCCCTGATACTGGTGCAGGCAGATATTGAACCATCGATGCGGACACCTGCAACACTGATACCAGCCTGACAGGTGAACAGATTGTCACGGACCTTGCCCTCGTATGGTCCAAGAAAGCCTTCGCAGGCATAGCTTACGTGAATCCTGCCCTCCCTACGGGTAGCAACGATGAAATCCATCAGCTGCCTGTACTGCATACTGTCAATCTGAAGCTCAGGATTTGTGGCAGCACGGCCAACGGGAAAGACTGTAAAAATGCGCCACCTCTTAAGACCGAGACTGATGAGGTATTCCTTGAATTCGTCAAGCTGTGTGAAGTTGCGCTGATTTACGCAAGTCACGACATCAAACGCACAAGATGGTTCTTTCGCAAGACGTTCTATTGCAAGCGAGGCATTTCTGAACGATCCGCTTACCCCGCGCATCCATTCGTGTTCCTTCTCAAGTCCGTCCAGGCTGATGGTTGCGGCTCGCATACCGGCACCCAGAAGTTCGTCAATTTTCCTTTCGGTCATCAGCATACCGTTTGACACCATACCCCAAGGGAATTCCAAATCATACATCTTTCGGCCACACCGGGCTATGTCCTGTCTCATAAGTGGCTCGCCTCCAGTAACTACAATAGTGATATGGTGGGAGTTGTATGATTCCTTTACACGGCGAAGCACCCTCTCGAAATCTTGGAACGGCATATCAGGGTGCAGGGCTGAGACCTTGCAATCACTTCCGCAGTGCAGGCATTTCATATTGCAGCGCAGTGTACATTCCCAAAAGAGCTGCCTCATAGGATGCTGCTTTGCCTGCTCCTCAACCA
>DCIN01000079.1:5282-5908 GCA_002315815.1 Bacteroidales bacterium UBA1725
CCACTTTGTTGAATGCGGACAGTCCTATTATCTGCTTGAGCGACAGTGTCGGCATAGCTTACTTTTTCTCCTCCATTTCAATCACTACACCCTTGGCTTCATACTTACCTTCATACCAGCCATCACCTTTCTCTACCTGTTCAAGTGTGATTGACTCTTCTTTGACAGCATACTCTCCACCGTTTTCAGAGCCATCTACATCCTCGAATCTCAGGAGCACATCCTTCCTGCTTGTATATCCGTTTACAGAAATGAAGAATGACCCATCTTTGCCAGTCAGGACAGAATCAGGTTCGTACAAGTCGGTAGCAGATCCTTTGGAGACGACCTTCCCTGATACCTCATATTCCACAGGCAGAGTTCCATACATACACATAAAAGTCGGAGAAACCTTGATTCCGGCAATAGGAACAGAATTTTTATTGACGACCTTTCCTGAAACCTCATAGTCCATAGTCGGAGTTCCATACATACAAGGAGATAAATCACTACACGAAGTGGTCGCAAAGCCGAGAACCATCAGAATTAAATTGAAAAACTTTGTAATGAAAGACTGTTTCATAATTGAACTGTATTAAGTAAATCTTAAATAATAACTTGCTAATCTTGATTTCGTCTTATTGGTC
>DCIN01000079.1:5981-16011 GCA_002315815.1 Bacteroidales bacterium UBA1725
AATAATACTCGTCAATCTTTACCAACTTTTTTTTCCCTTTACTAAGTAAATCTAAGTTATTTTTGAAGATTCAGCATATTAAACCTCAGACCGCTTGAGACCGAGAACATCAACTTATGATCAGTTCTGTATGTCTCAAGTACCCTGCTGTCTGACGGAATACTCCATGAGAAGGTAGGGTCAATGAACAAACAGAATTGCTTGCTGATATTGAACTGGATGCCTCCGATGGCGATTATTGAGAACCCGATGCCGTCCTTGTCAATCTTCTGCCCATTGTCAAATGCAGCAATACAGAAATCAGCGGACATACCTGCACCGACATAAACATCCATCCATCTGTTCCTCGCTATTGTGAAATCTGTACGAACCGGAATTGAAAGATAATGGACGTTCTGCTTATGATTGCCTGATAACAAATATTCTGTTGATGACAAAAACCACAGATAATCGGCTCCGGTAGTGACAGACCATCTCTCACTGAACGGAACACGAACTGAGAGACCTGAATGAAGCGGCAAATAATGTGTATAATCGCGTATCCTGACATCAGATATGCTCCCAGGGTTTTTGTATACTATTCCGAATGAATCTTTATTCTCATAGGACGCTGTTTGTTTATCGGCTCCAAAACTGAGCTGAAATACATTTGCCAGACCCAGGAGACCGGTTCCCCCCAAAACCACCGCTGTGGCGTGGCCAATCTTCATTTTACCAATTGACAAGTTATTGCCACGATAATCTCCGCTTTCTCCTGTTCTCATCCATTTCAGTACGTTATCCTCAGTTTCAGTCGCTCCCGGTCTTTTTGCCTCCGGTACTGTTCCATCTGAAACTGTTCCATCTGAAACTGTTCCATCTGAAACTGTCTCATCCTGCCCGGAACCCTCTGTTACGGTCACTACTGGCTCAATCTCAACATGTTCGTCAGTTTTTTGTTCAGCAATGATTGACCGTGGATCTGTGCTCTGTATTTCTTCGACTGGCTTTGTATCCGGATTCGGAATCACATCTTCCAAGTCCGATTCCGTCGCTTCAATTGCATCAGCCACTAACGCACTACTGTCCATATTGTCGTCAGTCACGGTCTTCTGCGGACCAAGACCCAATACAACAACCAACGCTAATCCTGCTGCAACCGCAAGAGTAACAAGCCAGAAAGGATACTCAGTCCTACGACCGGCCAGCTTGGAGGCAGGTTTGTCCAACAAGGTCTTGAATTCGGAAAAATCACCCTCCGGGAGATTGCTTTCGTAACCTTCAAGCCTGTCCTTGATTTTTTCTTCAAGTTGTTTCATTTTATTCCGAGTCCTGTTTGTCTTCATTTACCAAGCCATTATTGTTCAGCTTCACTTATGTATTCGTTGATTCTTTTTCTTAAAGAGTATCTCGCCTTCGCCAGTATGCTGGTTGAGCCTCTTTCGCTAATACCCAGCTTCCGGGCAATCTCTTTATGCGAATATCCATCCATACAATAAAGGTTGAAAACCGCACGCTGGGTGCCGGGGAGCCCGGATATTATTTCAAGAAGCTTTTCATTAGATATCCCGGCTAATTCTTCGTCAGTAGGTTCGGGGAGTTCCGCCGAGCCTGAATCATCCAAATGCACAAAATGAAACCTGTTCTTCCGGCGAATCTGACCCAATGCCATATTTACGGCAATCCTGCTCATCCACGCATAGAGCGAACCATCCCCCTTATATGTGAATGTTGATATCTTGTCCAGAGCCCGGAGAATTGCATCGTGAACCAAATCCCTGGCTTCCTCACGATTGTCCGAGTAGCGAAGACAAAGTGTGAAGAGTCTGACAGCATACCTTGAATACAAATCCTCCTGTGCACACCTGTCGTTCTCTGAGCACAATTCAGCCAGACTCCGCTCATCCAATCCCTGATAGTGTACGTCGTATTTTGTCTGTGAGGTCAATGGTCAATTCACTTTTACTTCACTATAATGCAGACGATGACGAAATGCGTCACCAAAAAAAGAAAAAAGAACAGAAGAACAGAAAAAAAGAAGAAAAGAACAGTAGAAGAGAACAAGAGAAGATAAAATATGTCAAGAAACAAGACCCAGTACGAAGACACTCACACAGCAGATGATTGATACAGGAAACAGCCCCAGGCCGGTCCAGGCAGCCACAATGCCGACAAGCAATGCTGCAAGACCTGCCAGAGGTGAACCGGCGGCATCCATTATCGCCGGAAAAGTCATCACTGCCAGAGTCACATACGGAACATAGTATAGAAAACTTCTCAAAAACCTGCTGCGAATCTTTTTCCTTATCACAGTGACGGGAAGTATGCGGATAAGGTTGGTGACAAGAGCCATCAGCACAATATATATCCAGATTCCGTTGTCTCTCATACAGACTCCTCCTTTTCCTCGTCTGGCAGCGGTTTGATAAGAGCAGCGGCAGCGGCAATGGCCAATGTCAGAATCACTATTCTTACTCCGGGGCTTATTCCGGAGGTCAGGGGAATCCTTGCAAGCATCCAGCTGAACAGAAAACCCGAAACCACGACCACCAGCACGGCTTTATCTTTCTTTGCCGGCGGAATCACAATGGCTATGAACATACCGTACAGAGCGACGCTCAAAGCCGACACCACTGAGGGAGGCAGGACATTTCCCGCCGAAATACCCAAAGCGGTGCCCAGACCCCACATCGTACCCGCGAGCAGAGTGGCTCCAATTGGATATGACAAGGGAAGATAGCCTTTGTACGCCACAGAGATTCCGAATATCTCGTCCGTGATGCAGCACGCTGACAGTATGCGTTTCCATTCAGGCATATCAGGTGAGAATTTCTGTGTAAGTGCAGCTCCCATCAGCAGATATCTCAAGTTCGCTATGAAGCAGACTGCTACAATCTCAAGATATGCGGCACAGTTCCCCATCAGAGAGTAAACTGCATATTCCCCCGCCGAAGCTCTGGTCAGCAAACTGCTGAGAAAACCAGCCAGGGGAGTCAGACCGGCGTTTCTGGCGGTGATTCCCAAGGAAAAAGCAACTGCCAGATATCCCAGACCTATAGGCAGGGCATCACAGGCCCCGGCAAACAGGGCCGACGCTCCATTCCTCTCTCTGAGAGCCGATGCTGTATTCCTCTCCCTTGAAGTCATCATCCCGGAATCAGATCAATCACTTACTTGAAGATTACTTTGTAAACAATGGCCTCTGGCGAAGGGACATTTTCCGGCTTGGAGATGGTGAGAGTCTCCGCAGTCTGTACCCAAGCTATATCTTCGGTACTGCCAAGCAGTGTCACCGACTTGATTTTCTTTCTGTTGAGATTTGTCCTGAAGCCAAGGCTCCTGATCACAGTATCCCCCTCCGGCACTCCCAGAAGAGTCACGTACAAGGTCTTGTCACCCTTCTTGTTGAAACGGATATCGGCTGCACCGTAATTCAGTCTGCCCTCGTTGAAACCCTGAGCGTTGAGTGAGTTCTCGGATTCAGCCGAAGGACCTTCTCCGAACACCAGCCAGGGACGGGTCCCGTATATGCTCTCCCCGTTAATGTCCATCCAGTGGCCTATGCTTTTCACTATCCTGTATTCGGTTGGATCAATCTCACCCTTTCTGTTCAAGGGAACGCTCAGAAGCAGGTTGCCGTTCTTGGAAACCACGTCCACCAGCATTGTTATTACCTTGGCCGGAGACTTGTAGCCGTCATTGTAATAGACGTGCTTGTCATAATGCCAGGAACCAATGCAGGTGCAGGTCTGCCAGGGTTTTTCCTGCATCTTGTCCGGTGCTCCCCTCTCCACGTCCCACACAATGGTCTCCTTCTGCCATTCATTGAGAACTTTGCCGGTAATGACGGCCCGGTTTTCACCGTCGTTCGCAGCAATGCTCCTGTTGTAAAGATGTGCGGTAATCTTGAGTCCGGCATCGCTCACCGGCCAGAGAGGAAGATAAGTATCGTCAAAATACACGACATCCGGATTGTAGTCGTTGATAAGCTGAACGGTACGGTTGTAGAATTTGTCGCAGTACTCCTGATCGGGAGTGACCACCTGATCCTCTTCCCAGTCCCAGGCACGGGAGTTCACGCTGAGCGGATGATTCTGGGCATAGAGTTCCTGAGGATCATAGCCCTCCCACCATTTGCCTTTTCCATCCTCCGCGGTCAGCCATCCGTCATAGGGTACACCCTTGAGGGGACCTGTACTGTCATTTCCCCTGGATGTCTCGTACCAGCTCCAGGCGTGGGAAGCGTGCACGCTCACTCCGAGAGCCAGACCGTATTTCCTGCAGGCAGCAGCCCATTCGCCCACAATGTCGCGCCGTGGTCCCATCACCGTGGAATTCCAACTCTGATAATCACTGTCATACAGGTCGAAATTGTCGTGATGATTGGCCAGAGTCATAAAGTACTTCGCTCCGGCATCCTTGTACAGATGTATCAAACTGTCAGGATTCCAGTTCTCCGCCGTGAATTCAGGAATCCAGTCCTTGAATCCGTATTCCGACGGATGTCCCATAGCGTCAATCTGGTATTTGTAGTTTCTGGAACCCTGGTCATACATATTGCGGGCATACCAGTCACCGTCCTCAGCGGCGCATTGCGGTCCCCAATGTGCCCAGATACCGAATTTTGCATCACGGAACCACTCCGGACACTGATAGTCTGACAGACTTGCCACTGTGGAATCATAAGGGCCCTGTGCGACAGGTTCCTTTTCTGTATTCACTTCAACTGCGAAATGCGGCTCCTTACGTTCGAGTCTGGGAGGAAGAACGCAGCTGGCAATAGGAAGGTTCTGCCGGACAATTTCTTCCACCGCAAGCCGGGCGTATGCCGTCGCACCCTTCTCACGAAGGTGCGTATCGTCATTCTTGTCAGCCTTAATCATCGGATGGTCCCCGACTTTTACGTGGTAGTAGAGTTCGGCCGACGCCTCGTCTCCCAGACTGCGTACCAGCCCGGTTGTAAGTCTGCTCATATCTATCAGAGGCACATCAAGTTCAGCCGCCGCATCCCTTGCAATCTGGATATATTCGGCAAAGTGATTTCTCTCGTCCACCAGTATGCCGTCACGGAAAGTCCTCATAACAATTGAGGTGAGAATGCAGGGGTGAGCCCCTTTCGCAATTGCTTCCCTGCACATATTCTCCAGATTGGCCTTGTACTGCTGTGGAGCCACATAGCGCTGCGGGTTGGGCGAAGTGTCATTATGACCGAACTGAATGAACACCCAGTCCCCCGGTTTGAGCGAGTCAGCTATTCTCTGCCAGCGTCCTTCGGCAATGAAGGTTCCGGTACTGCGTCCTCCGATAGAATGGTTCGACACAAGCAGCAGATTCTCATCGAAAAACTGCTGGAGTTGCTGCGCCCAGCCGCGCATAGGTGTTTTATCAGGATCATAAGTCTGGGCGGTGGAATCTCCGGCGATGAACAGAGTCACTTTCTCCCGGGCGGAACACAGGCAGGAAAGTACAAAAAGTGCAGAAATCAGTACTGTATGTCTCATAAGTATCAAACATACACAAAATCCCGGTATTTTCCTCGATTATCGCAGTCTTTTGTAGTCTATAGTTTGATTGCGAATCTCTTGAGACTGGAGTCTATCATATAATCCGGAATTATCTTTTTCACTGCTGAGGCGATTTCGTTGAGCATCTTCTCCCGTACATAGTCATTGCGGATTACAAGAGAAATTTCCCGTACCGGCTCCGGATCGACCAAAGGGCGGATGTTGCGCCGCTTTTCATCGCAGAGCAGGTCGACGTGCAGTTCCGGGATGACCGTGTAGCCGCCGTTCTCGTCCACTATCTTCACCAGAGTGTCGATGCTGCCGGCCTCGAATATTGCTTTGTAGTCAGATATGCGGCCGCACAGGTTGAATACCTGGTTGCGCAGGCAGTTGCCGTCCTTGAGCACCCACAGATGTTCGGAAGGAAGGTTTGTGCTGGGAATCTCTTTCATTAATGAAAGCTTCTCATCCGGCGAGACATACGCCACCAGCCTCTCATAATAAAGGGGCACTTCCAGAAGATTGTCCCGCTGGAGCGGAGTTGCCATAATGGCCATATCCAGTTCGGCACGCGAGAGCCTGTCCAGAATCTCCGAGGTCTGCATTTCGAAGACGCGGGGCACGACAAGCGGACTGTCCTCCCGAAGGCGCTTGAACAATTTGGGGATGATGTAGGGAGAGACGGTGGGAATGACTGCAATCCTTGTCTCACCGCTGCTGAGTTGCCGTTCTGAAAGTGTTATTTCACGCAGTTGTCTGGTGTTGTACAATACGACACGAGCCTGGGAGATGATTTTCTCTCCGGCTTCCGTCGGCTTCAGGGGATGGGCACATCGGTCGAAGATGACAGTATCCAGTTCTTCCTCTAATTTCTTGAGCAACGTGCTCAATGTGGACTGGGACACCCCGCAGGCCTCTGCAGCCCTGACAAAATGCCGATGCTCGTCAAGAGCCACCACATATTCCATCTGTTGTAAAGTCATACTTATCTGTTATTCATTCCAATCAGCAGTTGAACTGCTGTGATTAAAGTTTATAAAGTAGCCTCTTTAAAGAGCTGACAAATGCCGGTCTACTGCCGGACTATTAATATACGCTAGGCAAACTGGCCATAGCGTTCATAGTTATCACCTCCATTTTAAGGTTTCATATATGCAAGTGGAATTCTATGAATTGTCCGGACTCCCCACGCTTGTCACACATCGTGCGTACAGCATCCCATAATACCGGAGCATCCTGCCATTCATCGAGCAATCTCGGAATTTCACCTGTCAGAAGGTTTGAAGGCTTCACTGCTGCTGTAGCAAGATAGTCCTCCCGGTTATCCGGATCTTGCAAACGCAGAACACTTCCAGCCTGTTGTTCTGCTGTTGTTGTCTTTCCACACCATTTTGGGCCCTCAATCAATACAGCGCCCATGGCATTCAACCTTTCTTTCAGGTGTTCGTCTTCAATCCGTTCTAAATAATCCATACTCATAATGTGTTTATCAGTTACGCAAATTTACTAATACTTAGGTGATTACAAAAATATTACGAATATTTGCGGCATTTTATCAGTAAAATTTGCGGTGTTTCACCCGTAATCTTTGTGGTATTGTACCAAGTATATCAAGAAATCACACTATAGGTCAAAAAACACAAAAGCGGCAATACACATTAATCTTTAGCACAATTTTTGCAAAGAATCCACCTCCGCAAATAAGATTTTATGAAAAAAGTATTCTTGATTCTCGCGTTTATTTTCGCCGTCATTCCTTCGTTCGCACAGCAGAAAGGTTATTTGACCGGAACAGTCTCACTTCTCGATGAAGAAGACTCCAATCCACAGCCTGGAGTCGGAGCTATGGTTCTGGTTTCGACAGGAATCAATGCAAAGAAGGACACACTGTACGCAATCGTCAATGACAAGGGTACTTTCACTCTGCGCGGTATCAACACAGGGAAAGCGGATGTCACCATCAGCCTCATCGGATATGCTGACGTCACGAGACAGATGACCATCAAGTCCGGCGAGAACAAGATAATAGCCGAACTGAAGCCCTCTATCGTAATGCTCGAAGGTGCCGTAGTCCGTGAAACAGCAAATGCGATTTCGATCAGGCAGGACACCATAGTGTTCAATCCCAATGCAGTCAAGGTCAACAAGGGAGAGATGGCAATCGACATTCTCGAGCAGATGCCCGGAGTAAGCGTAAGCGAAAATTCCATCTCCATTCTTGACGAGAACCTTGCGACAGTATACATCGACGGAGCTCTTCTCTTCAGCGACAACCCTATGCGGGCCCTTGAGGAACTGCCCGCAGAAGAAGTGGCAGGCATCAAGTCATTCACCGAATACGGCAACAAAGACCCCAATCACCCCATAAGCCTCACCGAAAGCAAGCAGAGGGTGATTGACATTGAGACAAAGAGCAAACCCAAGTTCGTGGTCAACGGAGACTTCCTTGCGGGAGCCGGATTCGACACAGACACCACTTTCCACAAATTCCGCTACACTGCCGGAGGAAATGTCAGCCTGAATTCCGAAAAACTGCAGGCCGGTTTGAATTTCAATGTCAACAACATCAACAACGGTTCCAACAGAAGAAGGGGCAATACATTCAGATCAGCGGGCGGAGGCAACAGCAACAACTCGCCCGACTTGCGGGACATAAGCGTAAGCGCCAGAGTCAACCGTGAATGGATGAGCAAGGAAGCCAGAAATTTCTCTCTGGGAAGCATAGGCGGAAGCTACTCATACTCCAATAATTACAATGTCAACGAGGCCAAATCGGAAATGGAATACTTTGCAAGGGAAGGCAAATACAACAGCAGAAAACAGGAGAGTTCATCATACTCCGACAGAACTTCCGGAACCCACCGTTTCAACCTGAACGCCGACAAGAGCCTCAAGGACGGAAGAGTAGGCATTGACGGAGGCTTCAACATCACGAACACAAAGAACAATTCCCGCAGCAGGCAATACAACAAACAGGACGACCTGCCCAAGCAGGGTGCTTCATCGAGCACCGTTTCCACCACAAACAGCACGTCCTACAACGCCAACATCTTCTTCAGCAAAGGATTCAGCGGCAAGTTTTATGTGAACTTCGACGCAGGCTTCAACAAGGGAAACTCCGACGGCCAGAGTGCCAAACTGGATACGACCACCGTATCTTCCACGATAAAGGTTCTCAACATCACATCGGACAACAACAACCGGAGCTACAACTTCAATCCTTCACTGTCCTGGAGATTCAACAACAGGAGCCAGCTGCAGTTAAGCTACAGCTACGACAACAGCAAGAACGTAACCGACAGAGTAGCCTTTGATATGACGGACGAAAACAATCCCAAGATTGATACGGTCAACACCCAGAGACTGATCAATGACAGCAACTCCCACATAGGGACTCTGTCATTCAGCCGCTATTTCGAAATACTCAAGGCCACTATGAGGGCAGCTGTCAACTTCAACTCCGCCGGCCTCAACAAGAGCGACCTCTTCCCGGTGGAAGATATATACGGCAAAAGGTTCAATTCCATCAACGGGAGCTTCAGAATGGGTACTGAATCTATGCTGAATCGCTGGAACCTCAACTACAATACCTCGACCAACAATCCCTCACTCAACCAGGTCAGCTCAAGACTCGACAACTCCAACCTCTACCACGTCAGTGCAGGTAACCCTAATCTGAAGCAGAGCCGCACGCACAATATGCAATTCGGGTACAGCACCGTAATCGGCAGGGAAGCAAGGGCAGCCATATCGGGGAACAGCGGCAACAGCAGAGTGGCATCAAATCAGTACTCCACCTTCAGTATCAACGCAAGATTCGGGATGAACACCGACGTGATAGTCGGCAGAAGTACATACTTCGAGAAAGAGACCTACCTTCCACAGTATGACTACACTATGCCCGCACAATCGACCCTGAGCAGTTTCGAGAATGTGGACAACAGTTACAGCGCAAGCGGAAACATCAGCATCGAAAAGCAGCTGAAGAAAATCAACTGCACCCTCTATACGCAGGCAAGTATGAGCTGGAGCCAGAATCCCCAGTACGTCAACGATGTTCTCACCATCAAGAACAATCTCAACCCCAATATCAGCATCCGTTTCAGAACCAACTTCTCCAGAAACATAAGATTCAACATAAACGCCTCAGGAGAATACACCTACTCAAACAATAACCAGAATGATGTAATGAGCTATTTCACCGAAAGGCTGAACATTGGATTCGAACTCAACAACATCTTCAAGCACATTTACGCCGGAGGCAACTACAACAAAGGCTTCACTCAGGGCCGCGCATACAGCAATATGAACGACAACATCCTCAACCTCAACATAGGTGCACGCTTCGGGCAGTACAATGACTGGGACATATCCGTCAGTGCAAACGATGTCTTCAACAAGAACAGCGGATTCTCGACATCGATGGATTCAGACTATGTCGCGTACAACTGGCAGCACAATTTCGGACGTTATGTGATGTTCACGCTCACATACAGGTTCAACTCTATGCGCAGAAATCGTGGGGGCAACAACGGCGGTAACAGAGG
>DCIN01000079.1:16062-18864 GCA_002315815.1 Bacteroidales bacterium UBA1725
CCCGGAGGCGGCGGTGGATTCGGCGGTGGATTCCCCGGAGGTGGCGGCGGTTTCGGAGGAGGATTCGGAGGAGGATTCACCGGAGGCGGCGGCGGTTTCGGAGGATAGTATGATTGCTCTCATCACCGGGGCCTCCCGAGGAATCGGCAAGGCAATCGCTCTACAGCTCGCAAAGGACGGATACAATCTCGCCCTCGTGGGTAGAAGTACAGGAGCATTGGAAAAAGTCATAGAAGAACTGCCCGCCGGCATAGAAGCAATCGCCATTCAGGCGGACCTGGAGAAGATTCAGTCCTGCTATGATATCGTAAGGGTGACGGCAGAACATTTCGGAGGCATAGATCTTCTTGTGAATTGCGCCGGACTGTCACACAAGGGAAGTTTCACAAGCGTCACCCCAGAAGAATGGGACAGGATATTCGCGGTGAACGCCCGCGCTCCCTTCTTCATATCCCGGGAAGCACTCCCCTATCTCAAGAAATCGGAAAAGCCTATGGTCATCAACATAGCTTCAGTGGTAGGCTTCAAGGGATATCAGGACCAGTCGGTATATTCATCCTCAAAGCACGCCCTGACCGGGTTCACCAAAGTGTTTGCCAAGGAAGTCCAGCCTTTCGGCATAAGGGTTCATCTCATCAGCCCCGGCGGTGTCGCCACGGAAATGGTGAAACAGATGCGACCCGACATCTCCCCCGACGAATTGATACAGCCGGAGGAAATTTCAGAGATAATACATTTTCTGGTTACCAGAAAAGGGTCAGGGACAATCGACCAGTTCTACATCCGCCGTTTTTCCGGTCTCGCCTTCGATTAGTGAGGGAAAGAGGATTATGCGGATATCAGTTACTTGACATCGATATAATTCTTGACCGGAGTCATAAGGAACACGAATTCATAATCCTTGAATGGAAGCATATATTCATCAAGCGGAAGTGCCCCCCAGCTTGTCACACAGCCAAGTCCCATCTGAAGCTTGTCCACCAGAACGTTTGTAAGGTCAGCCTTCTCGATCTCCTGCGAATGGCCATTCTGCTTTGATATGCCCTCGTCAAGGGATTCCATCGTATAATGGAGGGCTGATGCGGAGAATGCAGCTTCGGAAGTGAACTTGATGCCGTTTCCGGCACTGTTCAGGACACTCCACCAGCGAAGATCACTCTTCGTGCCATTTTCCTGAGGACGGATATATGGATAGAACTGCTCGTCCACACTCTGCGAGTAAAGGCCCAAATCCGTAGCAGATTTTCTGTCGGAATAGTTTTCAACCGGACCGCGACCATAGAACACCACCTTGTCAAATGATTCAGGCATAACTATCTGCATACCGAAACGGAACATATTTGACACCTTCTTTTCAGGATTGGCCTTCATTGACTCTGTGACCTTGACAGCTCCCTGATTATTGATTTCATATTTGAGGGTCATATCGGCAAAGTCGGCTATATTCAGAGCGACACTGACAGCAGCTGTTCCATTCACGACTTCAGAGCGGACACTTCCGCTTTCTCTCTTTACAGTGATTGCCGGATTCTTCCAGGCAGCATATTTAAGCTGAAGATTTGCTCCGAAATCGTTGTCCGTAGGTGCTCTCCAGAAATTAGGGGTTATTGCCGCCTTTTCCTTCAGCAACTCCATACCGTTCACACAGTAGCGTGATATCATACCGGTTCTGCGGTCGATATCAACACGGAAATTTTCGCCCTCGACAATAATGAATGCCTCATCATTGTCCCTGATTACAGGTGTGGAAGGAGTGGAATGAGTGGAATGAGAGGAAGAACCGACGCTTGTGTTCTCAAATTCAATCTTTGCGAAATCGTACGGCTTGAGTGAGAACTGCTGTTTTGCAACTATGTGACCTGCGGGGAGGACGCCTTCACGATTCTTGAGCTCATACTTGACGTTGAGAAGCCATTCACCCGGACTGTCAGTCTTTCCTGTTTCTACAGGTACTTCCGCTGTTGTCCGAGGATCGACATTCAAGTTTTCAACACAGCCGCTGCGGACCACAACGCCGTTGTGGAGGACTTCCCATTTCAGACGATATGCGGAAAGGTCACGGAAGAAGTATTCGTTGAAAACTACAAGTTTGCCCCGATCAAGTTTATCTGTATCAGTCCAAATGTTCTGATAATAGTAACCGACCTCATACATATGAGGATTAGGCACTCTGTCTGGACTGACCAGACCATTGTCACAGAAATTCGTGTCACTTCCGTCATAGCGGTTGAAATCACCTCCGTATGCGTATATCATAGCTCCGTTCTTTCCAGTCCGGCGTATTGACTGATCCACAAAGTCCCAGATGAAACCGCCCTGTAGTTTGTCATACTTGCGATACAACTCCCAGTACTCCTTGAATCCGCCTTCGGAATTTCCCATTGCGTGAGCATACTCACACTGAATCAAAGGCTTAGTATTCTCAGGATTCGTCGCATATCTGACTATATTGTCGTAACCGGCGTACATCGGACAATAAATATCGGTCTTCCCGTTGATTCTGGCCTGTTCATATTGTACCATTCTGGAGGTATCCTCTGCCTTGATCCAATCATAAGCAGCCTCGAAATTCGGACCATATCCGGCTTCATTCCCCAGAGACCATACGATGATGGAGGGGTGATTGAATCCACGCTGTACATTGCGCTGGTTGCGCTGCAAATGGGCGAGAGCATAGTCGTTGCGCTTTGCAAGAGTTCCGTCACCATAGCCCATTCCGTGAGACTCCACATTAGCCTCTGCCACCACATAGATACCGTATTCATCGCAGAGATTGTACCAGAAGTTGTCATCAGGATAGTG
>DCIN01000079.1:18947-21391 GCA_002315815.1 Bacteroidales bacterium UBA1725
TCTTTTGAGACAACATAACCTCCGTCGGGATCAAGTTCGTGGCGGTCAGCACCCTTTATCAGTACAGGCTGTCCATTGACAAGAAGTTGCGCATTCTTGATTTCAACCTTTCTGAAACCCAGCCTGACAGGGATGGTTTCGCCTGATGCCGATGCCTTGAGCGTATACAGATAAGGCGTCTCAGCTGTCCACTTATGAGGATTCGCAACATTCATCGATACTCTTGCCTTACCGCCCCCGGATGGACAACAGGTACTGGCTTTTGCAACAGTATTACCTTTAGCATCAATAAGTTCCAGAGTTGCCGTCCCGGCATTGCCCTTGAATTCAAGTTCCACATCGAGTACTCCGTTCTTATACTGAGAGTCCAGATCGGCAACAGCACGAAGGTCTTCAATACGAGCTTTTGCACGGGCATAAAGGTAACTGTCTCTGGCAATCCCGCTGAAACGGAAGAAATCCTGATCCTCGAGATAGGTGCCGTCACACCAGCGGAACACCTGCATTGCGATAAGATTCTTCTGTCCGGGCTTTACATACTTTGTGATATTGAACTCGGCCTCAAGCTTGCTGTCTTCGCTGTAACCTACGAATGACCCGTTTACCCATACATAGACACAGGACGTTGCAGAACCGATATGCATTATGATATCCTTGCCTTTCCATTCTGCAGGGACGCTGAATGTTTTTCTGTAGCTGCCTACGTGATTGTCCGCTACAGGAATCTCCGGAGGATTGTTCTGGAACTGGTTTCTCCAGGCATATCCTGTGTTCACATAGACAGGGTCACCGAATCCGTTGAGTTCCCACACCCCAGGAACAGGCATCTTGTCCCAGCCATTGTCGTCATAATCCGTTTTCCAGAAACCGGAAGGACGCTGGTCTGAATTCTTTACCCAGAAGAAATTCCAGTCACCGTGCAGAGTCAGATAATTGACGGACGATTCAGGACTGCAGACATTTTCAGTTCCGCAGAAAGCGAAATAGCTTGTGTGCATAGGAGCACGGTTCACTTCATTGACGGTAGGGTCTTTCCATTCCGTAAAGCTTTGTGCGGATGCAACAATCGCGGATAATCCGCAGAACAGGATGACCGAAATTCTTCTCATAATTGTAATAGATTGATATACTTTTTACAGGGTGGCATTCATACGGATACACATCATACGCAATTTAACCATTATTCTTGTTCTTTGTATGATTATTTCTCAAAAAAAGTGAAGTTGCTTATCCTGCATCTTGTACATTCAGAGGAGTCAACGAAAACAACCAGCATATTCTTCTTGTCAAGACCTCCGGGCACTGGGGTCTTGACACCGTCCCTTATACAGGAAAGATTGTCCGGCGCATACGTATCCGCTCGCTTGTCTATTTGCAAAGAAAGTACTTTACAAGTACTGGCGAGTTACTGGTTAACGACTGGGAATCTGTGTATTTCTCCAGTTCATTGCCTGAGCAGATATAATAGTTGATATCATCGCAGATTGTACCCAACGGTAAAATTTTCCCGAACGTTTTCTTGTTCGCTATCACATATCTACCTGAAGATCTACTGAAAATCAGAGTATTATATTCACCTTTGATGGAGAATGAAAGAAAAGCCTTGTCTTTAGTCAACTGTGCGTTGATGAAAGTATCCGGAGTACAATCAAATTCCCAAGAGAATTGAGGCGAGAAAAATGTTCCAAATCTCCATATATCCCCAGAATTTGAATAAAAGAAATGAGGTATCCTGTCACAAAGAAAAAAATGGCTTTTCTCCATTACTTCTCCGATGTCATTGACTTCGAGAGGAATTGGGTTCGGAGATACAAAAAGACGGTTGGTATCAAATAAGTATTCCCCATAATTGTCCGTTTGTTCATCATAACCCGACAAAACCACACTGTCCTTATCCCGTCTGGCAATTCCAGTAAAAGTTACTGATGACTGAAGATGCACCTCCTTCGAGAAAGAACCTGAACCCCCTATCATAAGTAATGATATCCTTACCTGACAAGATATCCACAAAAGATTCTGAAACTGAGTAATCTGTAATCATCCCCGGAACATCAATCATTGACAGCAACTGTCCGTCAAGAGCGGAGAAAGCCAGCAATTTGTCACCGGTGGAGTTCATTACGAACAAAATGTCACCGTATATTTCTAATTTATTCAATGTCAATTCACAGTCATCAGGAAGAGACAGGGGAATAATCTCCGTCCTGCTGATGATGTTCGATTCCTTGATTTTATGACGGGATGCCTTAGAAGTATTTATTTCCAAATCATCCGACATACCCGGGCCAATGCAGGAAATCAGAAAGAAAAAGAATAGCGAAGTCAAGAGGGGGAAAACAGTTTTCATTGGATTAATTTGTAATGGTCTCAAGTTTCTTTAGTGAAGCGAAAAAATAAGTTGGTAAAAATTGACGAGTATTATTGAGGACAGATTTTGCTCTGAA
>DCIN01000079.1:21476-26347 GCA_002315815.1 Bacteroidales bacterium UBA1725
AGATTTACTTAGTAAAGAGAAAAAACAAATAATACAGAAATGCCCGGCAAGAGGCTAGTTATGTTTTTTATCAAGAACAAATTTGGCTTTAATCAAGAATGAACCATCAGTTGCAGCCGGTTTTCCGAATCTTTCAAGAACGACCTTCTTCAATGGGTCTTTCTCATCATCATTCAGACCGTAATCATCGTACGAGAAGAAAACACAATCTCCATCCATTCCTATTGCAGAGATTGGAGGAGTCAATTTTGGGATAGAACACCATCTAATCCCTTTTGAGCCATTGAAAGGAACCAGAAAATTCCACGATGACGAACGTTTCCCAAACGCCCGGAAAAAGTAAGCATCGGGAAGAACAAACACAGATGAGGTCAACTTGAAATAGTCTGAGGCAAAGATATCACCAAGGCTATTCCACGGGTTTGTATTTTTGCGAAAAGCATAACGAGGGGGAAGAGTATGACTACCAAAATCAAGGAAAAGTGTTCCGGACAGCTCTCCATTCTTATAAACCAGACTTGGAGATGAAGATTCCGGAGACAAGATGTAATAACCTCCACTTGAAACAGAGACAGGTATCGAAAAAGATGTCATTACATTCAAATCAGTCCATTTCAATTCCTTTGAAAGTTCTTCACCTTTATAATCAAAAATCCAAAGCGAATAAAAAACAATGTCAGGCTTAGTCATCTCAGTATCAAGAGGATTCGGAACATAAACGGCAATCCTATCCCCAGCCAAAGGGAAAATGCCACTGGCAGTTCCAGTCGGCGCACTTGTTTGAATCTTCCCGACAAGTTCTTTCGTCTCCAATGAATATCTGAGAATATCACCGGAAATATCCAGACAAATAACTTCATCTTCGGACAGGGAAAGTGCGAAATCCTTCAAGGTCAGATATTCCCCGGGACCACGGCCAATGTTGCCTATCCTTTGAATGTCTACTCTATCTGCATTGGAGTAATTGCAATGATACAACACACCACCGGACAAAAGTAACAGAGTTGAATCAACGGGAATAATTTTGCTTACTCCTGAAATCGCCAGAGAGTCATTCCACAAAGGAATCAATGACAATTCAGAGATATATGAATCCAAATCCGAAATTTCTCTGGTTGCAGACAGTGGGTACATTACCTGAGCATCATTGTTCTCAGGCTTGCTGCACGAGCAGACAAGAACAATGATACTTATAGTAATGAATAGGTATTTATTGGATAACATCATATCAACAACCTTTATGGATATCCCAGCCTGTTGGGAACCAGCTATATTCTTCACTACACCATACAGCCATCGTTTGACGTTGGCCCTGGGGACCTGGATTATCAGCGGAGTTAGCGAAAGATTCAACATCAAAGTCAATCAATAGATGAGAGCTCGATAGAGAGGAGATTGTAATACCTGCTGTTAAGGCAACAACAAAAAAAAGGAAGGAGACGAAAAGTGTTTTTCTCATAATAGTACTTGTTAATAATGGCAAATCTTCCCAAGTACCTCTCGGAAGAATTCTTTTCAATTATTACAAAAAAAACGACTGCACCAAATTTTTCTTAAAAAAGTGCAGTCGCGGTGAGATGAATTTCAATATGTCTTATTGAATGATGCCCAATTAGGAATCATCGGCCGGAAACCGGATTGGTCGGAATTATTCCACGAGTTACGGCCTGATGTCAGTTGCAAGCCGAAACAATTTCTTCAAGAGAAATGCTAAACAGTTTATTTTCCTTGTTCAAGTCCGTCATAAGCAAACGGTCACCTGCTATCTGGCAGGACAAATAATACCCGTCCAATTGAAACTGACCCAGAACGTTGCCATCCCAATCGAATACAAACAACTTTACGCCGTCTCGTGAAGGATAAAGCAGATTTGATTCCGAGCCATCAAAGATGGCGTATATCCTGCTTTCGTCTGAGCACGCGGAAATAAAACAGTCATACGGATTTGTAAGGCTGAGTTTCATTTTCTTTCCGAAACGTATTCCACGCACGTCCCCAGTATTGACATCCAGAAAGTTGATTTGTGGGGCCAAAAGATTGGCAAAGAACAACTGGCCTGTTTGCTTGTTCATAGTAAGTGAACAGTTCAAAGTTTCCTGCACAAGACCTATCATCCCGGGATTCTGATCGTATGGGATGTTTCCGAAGCAATGAAATTCATCAATGCATCTCCCGTCCGACAAATCGAAAACCATAAAGAAGGGAGACCCATCCAGATTGAGATGACTATTCACCATAGAATTGAAACACACCAACTTATCCTGATAGACAGACAAATGGAAAGGTGAAAACGTTGTATAATGCTCCAATTCCAAACAATCATCAATCACAGTCACCTTCCTGCGGATGCTCTCTGTAATATTCAACTTGTAGCATTTGGGATTCCTATTTTCCCCTATATATGCATATTCCCCATCAATACCGACAAAGGGAGAAGGCATCAGCATTTCGTTCGCTCCTCTGCCTCGTTTACCAACACGTGCCAAGGTATCAGCAGTATTCAAGTTGACCAAGGAAAAAAAACAATCATCCTTGGATGAAGATATAGGTTTATATGCAAACATTATGGTGTCACTGATAATGCTGAATGGAGCACAAGGATAATCCAGCTCCGAATAGAGTTCAGGTTTCAACTCCCCTGTTATCTCAGGAATCTTGACCGTTGTCACTGGATATTTGAAGATTGTATTTTCTTCAATATACTGTCCACAACTGCATAATAACAGCATCCAGCTGAACACTGCCAAGACTTTTATTTGCATAGAAGTCATATGAATTAAAAGCCGAAAAATTCATTGACCAGCCTCAGCCAATCAGCATAACCAGTGTGAATATCATCGACATAGCTGACACATCCATATACCATAGTTGGAGGACCATAAGAACCATATTCTTCAACACAATTGGTAATGATATTCGGGTCACCGGTATCTTGGCAAATATACGATGCGCCTATGTGAGATCCTTGAGATCTGGCCCAGCAATTTATAATATGATAGTGATTTCCATCATCGGAAGCAAGTGCCTCGACATTCACATCTAGAAAGGTTTTTTCCATTTGCTTTTGTTTGATAACAGAAAACACAGCAACTGATGCTACACACAAGGAAGCAGCAATAATTAATTTTTTAAAGTTCATATTTAATTGTTATTTGAGATTAACTTAGTGAAACGTAAAAAATAACTTGGTAATCTTGTCTTCGTCTTTTTGGTCTTTTTTTCACTTTTCATCAGTCGTGTAGCGCGCTACACTCCTTCTTCAAAGCAATACACAGCCTCAACAATACTCGCCAATCTTTACCAACTTTTTTTACATTTCACTTAATGTTTGTAAATCGATTACATAAAAATGATTGTCATCAAATTTGGATAAGTAAAAGCGCCCGTTGCCGTATTCCATTCTGTAATAGACATCCCCCAAATCATAACATCTTTCTATTTTGCCGGATAGATCCATCTCCAAAATCATTGAATGCATTTCAGGCGAATGATTATCATAAGAAAAACCAAGATAAAGCAAATAAATAGTACCACCGACATATTCAACATCGGAAAAGTAATTAATACGCTTCATCTGATTGAATTCAGGCGCCCCGTTTATTTTCACACCGCGGATCGTTCCATTCTTGTAATCCAAAAAGGCAACCAAAGGGAAGGACTTGAACGCAAGACAAAGGCAATGATTCTCTGGAATCAGACAATTAACTGATCTATATAAGATTGAAATCGTATATGGAGAACGTTTGCTGAGATGAATCGATGCGTCTCGCGCTATATGATATTCAGCAATCAAGCTACCGTCTTTCAAGTCAAACATAGAAAAACCTGGTACTCCATCCAACGTGCGAGTTCTGGTATTGTATTTAGCGTCATAAATGAGCAGTGAATCATTCCCTACAGGACTGACATTGTAAAAGGTATGGGTATCCGTGCTCAGATTTACAACTCTGTTGAATGCAGTCTGACCTATCCTGATACTTTCGGGGATATCAACTTCATAATAACGGGATCGTGATGGTTCAACCAATCCAGCAATTCCGTTAACGATATCATAATATGGACTTATTGTAAAAGTTTCTCCATCTCCCCTTCCGAATCGGCACAAGTGGGCAAGAGTATCTCCGGAATTGAGACTAAGTGCAGTGAAAAAATAATTTTTAACTGAGCGATAAGCTACAGCCACTGAATCATAAACCTGAAATTCATCCATAGAAAATTCATATTCAGACAACTGTGCCGGAATGACAGGAACAGATTCTTTAGGAATGGTCGCGGACGTTGAAATAGGGAAACCCAAGACTCGCTCTTCAAAGGAATTACAAGAAACGAACCCAAGTACAACAGCAAATAATGCTATCGTGATTACTTCACTTCGCCTACACATTTTGATGGGAAACTTGGTGCCCAATAAGCGTCTTCCTCAGGACAATCGAAGATGTCCATACGATCAACGGTTTCCGCGTCGCAAAAAAAATCAAGTTCCTTGTCTGGACCCCAAGCTGGTACAATGCAATCAACAAGGTAATAAAGATCCCCTGAAGCCAGAGCCTCAATGTTCTGATTCAAAAATATGGACTGGTTGGAATCATAATTGGATTTCAGCAACAGGCCTGCCGCAAGCAATACTATTGCTGAAACGGCTGAAATTAAGATTTTTTTCTTCATAATAACTATATTTATTGGGTTGTCGTATTCAAATAACTGTCAAGCAGTTCATTGACCTTCAAGTTCCAGCCCGGGTCACCGATGAACACCGGTCTCCCATCCCCGTCCACGAACACCGAATGAAGCCTGTAATCGGAGGGTATCTGAGGATTCTCCTCAAGATAAGTATTTTTCTCGTCCACATACACCGGTATCCCGAAATTGAA
>DCIN01000084.1:0-7878 GCA_002315815.1 Bacteroidales bacterium UBA1725
AGATTGACGAGTATTATTGAGGACATTTTGAAATACATTTAAATACATTTAAATACTGTTATTATGAGAAAATTTATTGCTATTGCTCTGACACTTGTGATGTCAACAGCGCTTGTTGCGCAGAATCCCACAAAAAGGCTTGGAATCAAATCCGGCTCATTCACAACCGTATCCACTGTTACCGGAAAGAAGACTGAGGCCGTAACTTATTTTGATGATTACGGCAATCTTCAGGCATCCAGAGCCAAGACCAATGTCCTCGGGGCGGGAGAAGTCGAGGTCGTCACAGTTTTGAAGGATGGCAAGCAGTATATTGTAATTCCGTCGATGAATCAGGTTCAGGAACTTCCGCTGTCCGGGCAGGATGCGGTCAATTTTCTCAATCTCACGGATGAGGTAAAAGAGAAATACAGTATCAAGGAACTGGGGACAGAGACAATTGGTGACAAGGATTGCAGCAAATATACCCTGTCCATAGAACAGATGGGTGTGAAAGTCTCCGCAACAGTCTGGGCTTGGAATGGTTTTCCCATCAAGACCGTTATGAATCTTATGGGTATAGAAATCGAAAACAAAATAGTGGCCATAGACGAGAACGCGGCGGTTGATCCATCTATGTTTGTAGTTCCCGCCAAACAGTAATGACTAATGCAGTCGGTTGAAGCATCAACAAACAACGGAATGAACAAGTTATTTATTACAACACTAGCGGGCGTGATGCTTGTAGCAGTGGCTGCAACGGCTCAGCAGTCGAACGTAAACCTGTCATACAATCCACAGAAGGATACCGAAGGGCTTATTCCTTTCAGCGCAAACCTGAACTCGCCACAGGTCAACGATGACCGCACTGTTATTTTCCGGCTCAGGGCTCCGAAAGCAGAATCGGTGGAGCTTTCGGGGGCAATGACCACCATAATGGGCGTGCGGGGCCGCATTCCTTTCACCAAAGGCGAGGATGGAATCTGGACACTTGAAATCGGCCCTCTTCCTGTAGATATGTATCAGTACAACCTCGTTGTGGACGGTGTAAGTATGGCTGATCCCAACAATACCTACGCTTCATTTACAGCGATGCCTCCATACAGCGAACTCATCGTTCACGGCGACGGTCCTATGTGGTGGGATGCCAAGGAGGATGTCCCCCACGGCACCGTCACCCGTCACATTTATTACAGTCCCGTAACCAAGGGAGAACGCGAGATTTATGTATATACTCCGCCCAAATACAATCCGGCCAAAAGATATCCGGTTCTGTATCTGATGGGTGGCAGCGGTGAACTGCCTTCAAACTGGATGTACGACGGGAGGGTGAACTTCATTATGGACAATCTCCTGGCCGAAGGGAAAGCGAAACCGATGATTATTGCGATTGTGAACAACCAGGTCGTCCACCGCAATCATCCGCAACACGCCGATCTCACTTTCGAGGTAATGGAGCGCGAGTACAGAGAGGCTGTCATTCCTTTCATTGACAGCCATTACAAAACGGTGGCGAATCCTTCCGGCCGTGCCATATCAGGACTCTCGATGGGAGGACGTCACACAATGTTCGTAGGGCTGAATTCGCTTGACCTCTTTGCCAATTTCGGTGTACTGAGCGCCGGAGACACAGATGCTGAGAAAACTCTTGAAAAATTCCTCAATGACCCGAAGGCCAATGACAAGGTGGATTACCTGTTCGTCGGACAGGGAGGAGCCGAAGAAGCCGGAATGTTCAACACCAGAGTGAAAGCTTTCTGCAACGCGCTTGACAATCACGGAATACGCTACGAATACTACTGCGGAGGCAATGCCGGACACGACTGGTCCACCTGGAGACACCTTCTCTATTACCGTTTCCTCCCGAATTTATGGAAAAAGTAAGATCAATACGGCAAGCGACTTCCGAAGACATCGAGGCGATACGCCAACTTGCCCTGAAAGTATTCCCTGCCACATACGAATCCATTCTTTCAAGCGCGCAGTCAGACTATATGATGGAAATGATGTATTCCGAAGAGTCACTGCGAAGCCAGATGGAAGAACAGGGTCACGTGTTTTTCATCTGTGACGGAAGAGGATATGCCTCCTTCCGTCACATCGAAAAACAGGAAATCGGGGAGAAATGTAATAGAAAACAGGATACCCCCCCAAAAAATACCGGAGAACATAATAACTGGAAGCAGGAAGACTGTAGGCAGGAAGACAGTGTGGAGTTGTACCATCTCGAAAAACTGTATGTCCTGCCAGGGCAACAGGGAAACGGGCTCGGGCGGGAACTGTTTGAGACCGTAGTTGCGGCCATACGCAATGTCTGCCCGGGTCCATTCCGTATCGAGTTGAACGTCAACAGGTACAACCGGGCTGTATCATTCTACGAACATATCGGAATGCACCGCGACAGGACCGGAGATTTTCCTATAGGAAACGGTTATTATATGAACGATTACATAATGGCAATCGAATTCAGGTGAATTCGCTTCACTTAGTAAATCTCACAAAATAACATCGGAAGGCTTCAGCTCCTTCATTTTGCCGAATGATTTCAGGCCTTCCATATCCATTTTTCTTGCATTGCCCACGACGCACCAGACAATCGGTCTGCCTGAGAGGAAAGAATCAGCAAATGATTTCAACTCTTCTTCTGTCAGAGACGATATTATGGATAGTTTTTCGGCCTTGTCTTCTCTTTCCAGTCCGTTCAGAATATATGATTCGACTGTTGATGCCTTCTTCCGGAAATCGGGGTAACTGTGGAACAGCTCATTGTAGAATTCAATTTTCTTTTCTTTGATTTTTTGTGCTCTGACTGGAAGATTTCGGAGCAGTGAATCCATTACCTGCACCACTTCAATGGCCTTGTCGCATTGTGTCCCCACAGCCGCCATCAAGAAAGTACCCTGCTGTTCTCTGTTTTTCCATTCGGGAATGTACAAATCGGAGGACGTACTGTATGCCATTGAACGGAATTCGCGTATCTCCTGAAAGAGTATTGACGCCATACCTTCACCCAGATATGAATTCAGGAATTGAGCTCTGGCGCGTGTGTCAAGATCTGGTAGGGAACCGGTCGGAATATATGCATAAATCATAGTCTGTGAGGCATCCGCTTTGTTTATGAAGTGTACCTCGGAATTTGAATACTTTTGATATACACGTTCTTGCAAACCGTCAGAGGGAATCACGACGGCATCGACATCCATATATTCGCTTATGGTTTTGCTGACCTGTTCCGGACTGAGATTGCCTGAATACAGGATATCACACTGGACGGTTTGCAACTCTTGCCATAGACCAAGCAGATGTCTGTCATCCGCCTTTCCCTTGTCGCTCAGGTAAGGAGATTTGTCCCCGCAGGCCGCTTCAAAAAAAAGGGCTTCGGCAAGAGAACTTACGTCTCTGCGGGAAGATATCACTGCCATTTTTTCATCATCAATCACGGACCTCAGATGTTTTTTGTCTCCTTTTATGTCCTTGAACAAAGTGCTGGCCAGTGCAAATGTTTCTTCAAACGAGCTGTCATACCCGGTGATGGAGAGGATAAAAGAATTCTTCGTTGACCTGAAATTGACGACACCACCCAGTTCCTGAAGTCCGCGATACAGTTCATTGTAGGATTTGTCATTCGTGCCAAGTGCATTTGCATAGGCTGCAAGTCTCTCGACAGCAGGTTCGGCAATGGTGCCTCGCAAAAATTTGATGTCAAGATTGAAAATGTCATTTGCCGGATTCGCACTTGAATACAGGTTGATCAATGGGGTAATCTGAGTTCTTGAAACTTCGGCTTCGAAATCCAATTCGGGCATCTGTTTCTCCGTGTTTTCATTGATTTCCATAAATCTTCCGGCGTATGAGGAAGTGGAATCCTTACTTTCCGGGGTCACTTTCTCATAAGGCGGTTTCTGCAGATTGTCCTTTTCCGTTTTCCCTTTTTTCTTATAGAACACTATACGGTCATCATTCAGATATCGGTTTGCCACTCGGATTATATCTTCTTTGGTGATTGATTTGATGCTCTCGATTTGATGGAGGTATTCTTCCCAGGTCATACCGGAACAGAAAGGGTCTATCATCATTGTTGCCCTGCTGGAAGTGGTCTCAAGCTCTTCTGAAATACCTTTCATAAAAGAAAGCTTGCAACTTTCAAACAGACTGTCATCGAAATCGCCTTTCTTGAGTTGTCCAATCACATCCATCACAAGTTTTTCGGCATTTGCAGCACTCTGAACTATCAGTTTGGGAATAACATATACAAGGAATCCGCCGACTTCTGCAAAAGAGAGGTGTTCTGCCGCAGAAGTCATTACTTTTTGTTCGACAAACAGCTTGTCCAAAAGGCCTACGCCCTCGCTGTTGGTCAGAAGTTCTGTCATCAGCTGGAATTCCCAATAGTCTTTTTTCATTATGGCCGGAGCCTTATAGAAGAATGCTTCCGCCTGAACGATAGGAATATCCAGCAGCAATTCCTGCCTGACAGTACCAGGAAAATCGGTCTGGGTAATCTCCTTACGTCCTTCGGGGATACCCTTCCGGATGCGTCCGAATGTCTTTTCGATGACAGGTTTTACGTTTTCGGTGTCAAAATCGCCGGACAGGAGCAAGCCCATATTCCCTGCCACATAATATGTATTGAAGAATTCTTTCATCCGGGACAGTTCCGGATTCTTGAGATTGTCGGTCGTTCCTATAATCGGATCTTCGTATGGTGTCCCTTTGAAACCGTATTTCAAGATTTCTTCGAGTGCACTTCGGAGCATATTGTCAGCATACATATTCTTTTCTTCATACACCGTTTCCAACTCACTTTGGAACATACGGAAAACCGGATTGATGATTCTTTCTGAATTGAGTTCAGCCCATTGTTCAAAATACTGCGGAATAAAGTCGCTGTAATAAATTGTGTAGTCATACGAAGTGGCGGCATTCAGCTGTGATGCCCCGCACAGGGTCGAAAGGGCATCAAACTCGTTTGGAATCACATACTTGGATCCGGCGATATTGAGGCGGTTGATTTCCATTTGGATAGAATCCCGTCCAGATGCATCCTTGGTTCCGGCCAGTCTGTCATAAAGTACGGCAATCGAGTCCAGATAGGGCTTTTCCGCAGCATAATCTGTTGTGCCGAATTTGTCGGTTCCCTTGAACATTATATGCTCGAAATAGTGGGCTATGCCAGTCCCTGGACAATCCTTTGCGCCTGCCTTGACCAATATCGCGCCGAACGCTTTCGGTGAGCTGTGGTCTTCATTCAACCAGACTGTCAGTCCGTTATCAAGTGTAAAAGAAGTGACCTTGAGGATATCTTCAGAAGATGCATTGACAGGAAGAGTTGCTGTCAGCAAAATAAAACCGAGAAAAAACTTTTTCGACATAGATAATGATAAGTAACGATTACATAATGTGGAGTGCGCCCAATAACAAGACGGAAAAAAACAAAAAAAGTTTAGCAAATCACCCTTTTTTCGGCAAGCGGAGCACCGCTCCAGCTGCGGTTATCTGCGAAAAGAGCCTGTGTTCCATAGGATTGTACTTGGAGCAATAAGACCCCCCGAGCAAGCTGAAGCGCACCCATCGACCCCAAGATGACATCTTCGTCTTGAGGGTTTCTGCCCAATTATCTATTTCGCCCTCCGCCGGAACGGAAGATACGTCCAGATTCAGTTTCTCCCGGCCACAATGCCAAGTTTTTCGAGCAGAGCCTCCGGTTCAGGGTCGTGACCGCGGAAGTTGCGATAAAGAACAGCCTCATCGTCTGAAGAACCTCTGGAGAGAATCTCTTTGCGGAAAGATTCCGACACCTCACGGTTGAAGATACCCTTCTGAGCAAAAAGTGAATAGGCATCAGCCTCCAGCACCTCTGCCCATTTGTAGGAATAATAGCCCGCAGCATAGCCTCCCGTAAAAATGTGACTGAAAGTTGTGGACATACTCGTTCCTTCGGGTTTGGGAACAACATTGGACTGGGCATAGACCTTGGCCTCAAACTCCACGGCTTCCTCTTCAGGAAGAGAAGTGAGAGTATGCCAGGCCATATCAAGATAGCCGAACTGAAGCTGACGCAGCTGAAAATATGCTGCCTGATAGTTCTTGGCCTCTATGATTCTGTCCACAAGTTCGTCAGGAATCTCCTCTCCGGTCTGATAATGCCATGCAAAAGGCTTGAGGTAATCCTTCTCGTAGCCCCAGTTCTCCATAATTTGGGATGGCAGTTCAACGAAGTCGTGGTCAACGTTGGTTCCGGTTATGGATGCGTAACGTCCTTCTGCCAGCATCCCGTGCAGGGCGTGGCCGAATTCGTGGAGGAAAGTTGTGAGTTCGTCGTGTGTGAGCAGCGACGGACTGTCCTCGGTAGGCTTGCTGAAATTGGTGACTATGCTCACGAATGGCCTGTTCTCCACTCCGGCCTCATCTATGCTTTGGTCACGGAAAACTGTCATCCACGCGCCCGAACGTTTGCTGGGACGGGGGAAGAAATCGGCATAGAAGAGTGCCATATGCCGGCCGTTCTCATCCTTAACGTCATAGACGTGCACATCCTTGTGGTAGCCGGGGATATCTGGCCGCTCCTCGAACCGGAGACCATACAGTTTGGTAGCAAGTCCGAATACAGCATCAATGCAGTTCTCGAGCTGGAAATATGGTTTGAGCTGCTCGTCGGAAAGATCATATCTCTCATTGCGGAGTCTCTCTGACCAGTAACTGAAGTCCCAGGGCTGAATGACCTCGTCCTCGAACCCCTGACAGCGGGCGAATTCGAGAACCTCGGCCACTTCCTTTCTGGCGGCAGGAAGGCTCGGGGTCATAAGTTTCTCAAGGAAAGCATAGACATTGTCACTGCCCTTGACCATACGGTCTTCCGTAACGAAGTCTGCATAAGTTCTGTATCCCAGTATTCCGGCAATCTGTATCCTGAGATCGGCTATGCGGCGGCAAAGCTGGGTATTGTCGTACTCCCCACCAACTGCCTTGGAATTATATGCGGTCCACATTTTCTCCCTAAGCTCCCGCCGGGAGCTGAACTTCATAAAAGGAGAGTAACTGGGAGCACTCAGGTCGAATGTCCATCCCTCCTGCCCGTTTTCTTTCGCGGTAGCGGCGGCCATATCGATGACATACTGCGGAAGGCCTTCCAAATCTGTCTCGTCGGTGATATTGAGCTTGAATGCGTTTGTGGCGGCCAAGGAATTTTTGGAGAATTGGAGCTGTGTCAGGGACAGTTCCTCCTCCAGCTTGCTGTAAACGGCCTTGTTTTCCGGGGAAAGATTAGCTCCGCTGCGCTCGAACCCCTTATAGGTCTTCTCGAGCAACCTCATCTGATCCTGTTCGAGGCCAAGGCTGTCACGTTTACCGTACACGGCCTTTACTTTTGCGAAAAGACCCTCATTCAGACTGACATACATCTGGTACTCAGTCATCAGCGGAGAGATTTCCTCGGCTATGGCTTGAAGCTCATCACTGGTGTCGGCCTCGAGCAGATTGTAGAAAATGCTGCTTACCCTGGTAAGGGTCTGCCCCGACCTTTCAAGAGCCTCGATGGTATTGGCAAAGTCAGGTGCCTCAGGATTGGCCACGATGGCATCGATTTCGGCCTTGCCCTCAGTTATTCCCTGCCTGAAAGCGGGAAGGAAATGCTCGGTTTTGATTTTGTCGAATTGCGGGGCACCATAGGGCAGATTCGACCCGGTAAGAAGAGGATTTTCCATTTTGCAAGAAATGACGGCAGCGGATGTAACAATCGCTGCAAAAAACAGTTTTCTCATACAGTCGCGATTTGAACCGCAAAGATAACATATTTTGCAGGGACTGCACCCCAATAACTGTTGAACTGCATGCAAAATGAGAACCGCCCCGCTCCATTGTCCTTTGTTAAGTGAAGAGAAAAAAATAAGTTGGTAAAGA
>DCIN01000084.1:8010-10760 GCA_002315815.1 Bacteroidales bacterium UBA1725
TTATTTTTTGAGATTCACTAAACTTTCATTATCGGCATAACTTTATTACTTTTGTCATACAAACCTTGGGGCAGTGGGCCACTCTGCAAATCTAAGGTTTACGCCAAAAACCGATTATTATGGAATTCAGGGAAGTTTTGACCGCGAGGCACAGTGTGCGCAAATTTAAGGAACGCAGTATCGATAGGAAGATTCTTGATGAGATTGTGGACGATGCCTTGCTGGCACCGTCTTCGCGTGCTTCCCGCAGTTCGGGATTTATGATTATCGAAGAGCCCGGAGTCCTTGAGGCGATGGCTTCGATGAGGGATTACGGCTCCGGTCTTCTTAACGGTGCCGCTGCTGCGATAGTCGTGCTCGGCGACACCACCAAGACGGACCTCTGGCTAGATAATGCCGCCATCAGTGCCACTTATATCTTGCTCTCAGCCACTGACAAGGGCCTTGGAAGTTGCTGGGTTCACGTCAACGGACGTCCCCGCGTAAAAGCCGATCCCTCTCAGGGCACGGCAGAGGACTATCTCCGCGAACTGCTCGGCATCAAGGACAATATGCGTCCCCTATGCGTTATCGCGCTGGGGTACGAATAATTCTCAAGTCCGGAAGTGGCGGCACCGGTTGGCAAGTGGACTCATTATTCCGGGCTACAAAACGAAATGCATATATTCTGATAATTCAGGATAATACACCATCATTTTATTGTAGTTATTGGAAATAGAAATAACTCTGCAAGATGGGTGTTCTTGTTGAAACAATAAGGGACATACTTGAGTTGTAACTTTTCTTTCATTTGCAAAAGTATTTTCAATTTGAGAATTGGCGCATTCCAAAATAATACGGATATTATTTGCCCCATCATCAATCATTTGATTAACTAACGATATTGCACAACCTCCGCACCCATCTTTTGAAAACAATACTACTAACGTACTATCTTGTACTGCATCAAGTTGTTTATAAATTATCTCTATTATTTCCTCCTTTGTGTTGATATAATTGATATTCTCAACAATAGCATGCTTTAGTATGGAACATTCGGACTGAAATTCAATTCTCTTTGTGTATTCGCAATGATAGGCAGTTGAATTCTTAATGGCCCAAAAACCAATCCAAATTATTATGACAGACTGTAATATTAAAAGAATAATGAGTATTGTACTTGGTTTCTTCATTGTATCATCTTTATAAGTGAAGCGAACACAATAAGCTGGTGAAGATTGACGAGCATTATTGAGGCCGAGTTATTGTTTGAGATTCGCTAATGTTAATTTGAGCAATAAAGGATTATCACCCGATAATGCGCAATTTGAGATAACGGCCTTCATTAATGGGTCCGCATCATTGTAATCCATTTCTCTCCAATAAGAAGGGTCATTTACCAAAATGTAGAATGAATCAGAATCAGAAGATGCTATTTTAATTGGAGACAAGCAATTATCCGGTTCTTTCCAGAAACCTATCGGAGAAAAGTCGTTGTTATATAAATAATAATACAACACCCCACCTGGGCCGATTGCTGTGAAGAAGAAATGATTTTGGGTAAACTGGAAATTCATTGGCATCTTGAAATATGGCGACATCACAAATGATGAAATATCATATTTCCCATTATCAAGAAGATACTTGGATGGAATTTGTCGTTTCTCGAAGGATACTTCCATCACTTTGTTCAAAGTATTCCCTTTCACTTTATATAAAATATTATCACCTTCAAGGGGCCGGATTAGATAGCCCATCCCAGCTGAAAAACTGATTAATTCGGTATTCAAGACATAATCGTTTCTTTGAAAAGATTCATTGACAACTTTTCCTTTTTCCCTTGAATAAAAATGAACCATCTTGTGGGTGGTTTTCAAGTTATCAATTGAATGATTTGGAGTTGCAACAAACAAACAGAAACCATCATCAAACGATGCTATTGCATCATAATTGAAATCGGGAACAGTGTATGTAGCAAGGTACTTTCCTGAAAGATTATATTCAATTACTTCATTCAAACATAACAGGAGAATTGTCTCAGTGTTTGTGTCAAAGGCAATATCTTGAAGAGCAACATATTCTCCACTTCCACGACCAATCCTGCCTATCCGTCTGATGCATTCGCCATTCTCAGCAAAAAGAAAAACGTTTTTTCTTATATCCAATGCAAGAAAACCAACGGAAGGAAGAACTATCAGTTTCTGGATTGATGCATAGATAATATCAGATGACTCGCTAAATGATATTTCCTCGATACATTTGACATAAGGGGTGATATCCTCAATTTCCTGTGATTCATCCGGATGAATCACAGGAAGAGTCCCAACACTGGAAGAACAGGAGATACAAAAGGAGAAGGACAAAAATGAAATAACGCTGACACTTTTAATTTTCATTCGAAAAGTAATGATTGTGGCCCCCAAAAAGGGTCGGAGAACAAACGTAAACACACCAGTAGCAAATAATTAAGTATTAGCAAGAATACTCCAATTCACATTGATATGTTGCTTTGAAATATCTGACTATGGCAAAAATAAAAAAAAAACAGACCTCCAAATTTTTCTTCAAATTCTCAAGAAAATCTATATAATTATGTTGGCAAAGATTGACCGTATTATTGAGACCATTCCCGACTTTGACAATACGTCACCCTACGCACGCGCGTCGCTTTTACGGCATTTCTCGTTATGTACATCAGTACTCCGGAGCTTTTCGTACCGCTCAGGGCCTCCAGCGGTACCAAACACTCTCTGACAGGCCTTCCGTACCGC
>DCIN01000084.1:10889-25288 GCA_002315815.1 Bacteroidales bacterium UBA1725
AGGGCTTCCAGCGGTACCAAACGCAGTTTGAAGGACTTTCTCGCTCTCGTAGAAGTCAAATGACATCTGCCCGATGCATTCTTATATCCAGCGACGAGCTTTGACCTCAAGCTGGGCCATCTCCTCAGGGTCAAAGACTCACAGAGCCGCTACGTTTCTTCTTCTTGCACACAAACAAGCCTTGAAGATATGTATCTCCGTTCGTGCCGAACGAACAAAAAAAGGATGACCCGATTGAGTCATCCCTTCACAAAAACGTTATCTGTCAAAAAATCAGATGATACCCTGCTCCAGCATAGCGGTGGCAACTTTCATAAAGCCTGCTATATTGGCTCCCTTCACGTAGTCCACGCTTCCGTCCTCCTGAGTGCCGTACTTGACACAGGCCTCGTGTATGCTGTCCATTATGAAATGAAGTTTCTCGTCCACCTCCTTGCCGCTCCAGCTGATGTGGGAAGCGTTCTGGGTCATCTCAAGTCCGGAAGTGGCGACACCGCCCGCATTCACGGCCTTGCCGGGTGCGAAGTAAACTCCATTGTTCTGGAAATAGCGGATTGCACCGGGCTGGCAGCCCATATTGGAAACCTCGCAGCAGCACCAGGTGCCGTTCGCCTTGAGTTCCTTTGCATCATCCTCTGAAAGTTCGTTCTGGAAAGCGCAGGGCAACGCAATGTCGCACTTCACGCTCCAGGCCTTTTTCCCCGCAGTGAATTTTGCCTGCTGAGGGAATTTGGTAGCCATATCCTCAACCTTGTTGCGGTTGGAGGCACGCATTTCGAGCATATAGTCTATCATCTCGGGAGTGATTCCTTCCGCTATCTCGCATACTCCGTCGGGACCGGAAACGGCCACAACCTTGGCACCGAGTTCAGTAGCTTTCTTGCAGGCACCCCAGGCAACATTACCGAAGCCGCTGATGGCAACCTTGCAGCCCTTGATGTCCTTGCCGGCCTTGTGCAGAAGATTCTGTGTGAAATACAGGGCACCGAATCCGGTAGCTTCAGGGCGCAGAATGCTTCCTCCCCAGGTTGCTCCCTTGCCGGTGAGCACTCCAGTATTGTACTGGCGTGCAAGTTTCTTGTACATTCCGTACATATATCCTATTTCGCGCCCGCCGCAGCCGACATCTCCGGCAGGAACATCCTGATCCGGTCCTATGCACTGCCAGAGTTCGTACATAAAGGCCTGGCAGAATCGCATAATCTCGTCATTGGACTTGCCGACCGGGTCGAAATCAGAACCTCCCTTGGCTCCTCCCATAGGAAGAGTGGTGAGGGCGTTCTTGAAAGTCTGCTCGAAACCGAGGAACTTGAGCATCGACGGGGTGACGGCCTTGTGGAAGCGGATTCCTCCCTTGTAAGGACCGATGGCGCTGTTGAACTGGATACGGTAACCGGTGTTGGTCTGAACCTCACCCTTGTCATCCACCCAGGTGACTCTGAACGTAAAGATACGGTCAGGTTCCACCATACGCTCGACTATTTTCGCCTTTTCGAATTCGGGATGCTGATTGTAAACACCCTCAACGGATTCAAGAACCTCCTGTACGGCCTGGAGATATTCACTTTCTCCCGGGTACTTGGCCTGGAGGCGTGCCATAATGTCTTGAGTTTTCATTATTTTAGACTACTAACATCTGCAAATATAAGAAAAAAAGCCTTTACTCCACCTCCCAGGTTGAGCCGCTGTGCAGCAAATCGTCAACACAACGAATCGTTGATTTTGCCATCACTTCCTTGACCTGGTCACGTACACCATCGTCATAGGTAATGTCCTTGACATCACGTATCACGCCCAGAGCCACAGGATAATCCGGCCCCTTCATATCTGCGAGGGCCATCTGGAGGCCGATGTTGTCGGCGTGTGAATCGTGGGTGAGCACGTCATCGATTGTGAATCCGCCCTCTCCCACGTGCACGACGCGTATTTTCTTCCCGTCATATACGAGACCCTTTTCCTTGTTCTTGCCGAAAAGCATCTTCTGCGAATCACGGAGGGTAATAGTATGGTCTGCTCTCACTGCAGGGTCTGACAGGTCCTTGTGAGTCCCATCATTGAATATCACGCAGTTGGTGAGAAATTCCATCACAGAGCATCCGTCGTGGAGAGCAGCGGCTGTCATAATATCCTCATTGAGTGCAAGTTCCACATCAAGTGAACGCGCAAAGAAAGTACCCTTGGCTCCCAGCACAAGAGATCCGGGTTCGAAGGGATGCTCCACAGTGCCGTAAGGCGAGGTCTTGGTTATTGCCCCGAACTTGGAGGTGGGACTGTACTGTCCTTTGGTCAATCCGTAGATACGGTTGTTGAAGAGCATTATGTTGATGTCAATGTTCCTCCTTATGGCGTGGATGAAATGGTTTCCGCCAATGGCCAGAGCGTCACCGTCTCCACAGGCCTGCCAGACCGTGAGAAAAGGGTTGGCAACCTTAATGCCGGTGGATATGGCAGTGGCTCTTCCGTGTATGCTGTGGAATCCGAAGGTATCCATATAATAAGGGAGACGCGACGAACATCCGATGCCGGACACCACCACATACCTTTCCTTGTCGTATTGAAGTGCCTGACTCACTCTGGGGAGAGCCCTCTGGAGCGAAGCCAGAACAGCGTGGTCACCGCAACCGGGACACCAACGGACCTCCTGATCGCTCTTGAAATCTTTGAATGTAAGGTTTGCCATATTCTACAACTCCTTTTTGATAGCATCCTTGAGCTCCTCCACAAGGAAAGGCTGGCCCTGGATTTTGTTGAACTTATGGAATACATACTGAGGGAAACGAGAGCGGAGATAGTCAGCGAACTGTCCTGAGTTGAGCTCGCACACAAGAACCTTCTCGAAGAGTGAGAACACGTCCACGGTATTCTTGGGAAGAGGGTTGATGTAGTCGAAATGAGTGTAGGAGACATCAAATCCCTCTTCACGGAGATCGTGCGTGGCACTTGCAAGATGTCCATAGGTGCCGCCCCAACCTACCACCAGCAGTTTTCCGGTTCCGGGACCCTGTATCTTGAGGTCAGGAATGTCGGCGGCTATTCTGGCCACTTTCTCAGCTCTGTCGTGTACCATCATCGCGTGATTCTGAGGATCCGTGGAGAGTACTCCCGCGGGAGTTTTCTCAAGACCGCCCACACGGTGTTCATATCCTTTCTGGCCTGGTAAAGCCCATTTGGGTACAAAAGTTTCGGGATCCCTCTCGAAAGGATGGAACTTCTCTCCTTCGGCCAGAACTCCACTTACAAAAGGAGGCCTGATTTCCGGATAATCCTTCATACTGGGAATGAGCCAGGGTTCGCTGCCGTTACCTATGAATCCTTCGGAGAGGAGCAGAACCGGTGTCATATGCTCAAGGGCTATCTTGGAGGCCATAAACGCAGCAAAAAAGCAGTTCGCCGGCGAATGAGCACAGAGAACGGGTATAGGACACTCTCCGTTACGCCCGTACAGAGCCTGATTGAGGTCTGTCTGTTCAGTTTTTGTGGGGAGACCTGTGGAAGGTCCGCCTCTCTGCACATCCACCACCACGAGCGGAAGTTCGGCCATCACAGCCAGTCCAAGAGCCTCGCTCTTGAGCGAAAGACCCGGTCCAGAAGTCGTTGTGACGGCAAGATTACCTGCAAACGAAGCACCTATGGCAGTACATATTCCGGCTATCTCATCCTCTGCTTGCAGCGTCTTGGCCCCGAGACTCTTGTGTATTGCAAGCTCCTCGAGTATGGCCGTGGCCGGTGTAATCGGATATGATCCGCAGAACAACGGCAACCCCGACTTCTCCGATGCGGCCAGTAGTCCCCAGGCCACAGCCTGATTGCCCGTGATGTTGCGGTATGTTCCTTTCCGGGCACTCTTCACCGGCTCTATGGTGTAGGTATTGGGTATGGCCTGCACATTGGCGGCATAGTTCAGCCCGTCACGGAGGACTTTGCGGTTGGGCTCAATAACCTCGGGATGCTTCTTGGAGAATTTCTTTTCCAGATAGGCGTAGATGGGTTCCAGCGGTCTGTTGAAAATATAGCAGGCTATTCCGAGCGTGAACATATTCTTGCACTTCAGTATGGATTTGATGTCCATTCCGCTGTCCTTGAGGCTTTCCTTGGTCATCGTAGTGATGGGAGCCACAATCAGGGTCCTGTCCTCCACTCCGAGTTCGACGAAGGGATTGTCCGTGGTGAATCCTGCCTTGCGAAGCAGGGAATCTTCAAAGGAATCCTCATCCACCAGTATCATTGCGTGACGCTTGCACCACTTCGCATTGGCCTTGAGTGCGGCCGGATTCATTGCGATAAGCATATCGCATAAATCGCCCGGAGTATTGACCTCCCCGGAACCTATATGCACCTGAAAGCCGGAGACTCCCGACACGGTGCCGTGCGGCGCTCTTATCTCCGCCGGATAATCAGGGAATGTAGCGAGCGAATTACCGTAAATGGCCGAAATATCTGCAAAAAGAGACCCCGTGAGCTGCATACCATCTCCGGAATCTCCTGCAAATCGAATGACGACATCTCTGGCGTCAATGACTTTATGTTGCATAATACCCTACTGCTGTGCAGCCTGACTATCCTGCTTTGCTTTCAACTCTGCCTGAAGGGCCTCAAGCGTGAGTTCATCGGAGATATTGAGCATCTTGCGTGCTTCAGGAGTAAGGTCCGTACTCTGTGCTTCGTCAATATACAGGATTGAGGATTTGTCGAAAACATAGATGTATCCACCCTTCTTTGCCAGCTCAACGATAGTGTTGTTGACCTTCTCGTAGATGGGAGCATAAAGCGCCTGCTCCTGCTGTGCAAGTTCATTCTGAATCACCTGCTGGAATTCCTGTACACGCTGCTGGATGTCGGTGAGTTCCTTCTCCTTGGTTTCTCGAACTGCCTGGGTCCAGGTACTTCCCTTCTCCTGATATGTCTTGAACTTGGCATTGAACTCGTCAACCATTGTCATATAAGTTTCCCGAGCGTCCTTTTCCGAAGCCTCCATAGTTTCGCGGGCCTGATAAGCTTCGGGAGAGAGCTGAATAAGTTCCTGAGAATACACGTGGGCAAATTTCTGGGCGAAGCCGCAGAACGGGAGAGATGCCATAGCGGCAATTAAAATGATTTTTTTCATATTATCTTGATTAAATATTGTTATCAAAAAGATATTGTCGTTAAATCAGAACTGTTGTCCTATCACGAAATGGAACTGACTTCCACCTTTCGAGGAATCGTCGAAACCGTAACCCCAGTCAATTCCGAGCAGACCTATCATAGGCAGGTAAATACGGAGTCCAACTCCAGCGCTGCGCTTCATTATGAAGGGATTGAACTCCCGGATGTCGGACCAGCAGTTTCCTCCTTCAGCAAATGCAAGAGCAAAGATGGTGGAACTTGGCTTGAGAATGATGGGATAACGCAACTCGACGGTGAATTTGTCATAAACATTTCCGGCGTATGCATATCCGTTGGAGTTGTATGATGTCAGCTTGTAAGGAGTCAGAGAGTAGTTCTCATATCCTCTCAGTGCTATGACTTCGTTTCCGTAGGTACTGTAACCGGTCATTCCGTCACCTCCGACCAGGAAGCCCTCGAAAGGAGAATAACCCCAGTTTCTGTTGTAATATCCAAGGACTCCGAACTGAGCCCTCGTCATAAGCACCAAATCACCGACAAGTTTGGAATAGGTCGCGGCAGAGAACTTCCACTTGTGATATTCAGTCCATCTGAAGCGCTGCTGTGCAGTCCAGTCATCGTAATCCACATCCCTCCAACTGGCTACAGGCACCTTGTTGCCGCTGTCGTCGTAGGTGTATTTCCTGAACAGGGAATAGGGAGGTGTGAGCTGCAGGCTGAATGATATGTCGGAACCGGTACGGGGATATATCTGCTGGTCTGTGGAATTTCTCGAAAGATTCACTGTATAGCTCAGATTGTGGGAGATTCCGTCATCGAATACGAAATAACCGGAATACCAGTTGGTGAGCTTGTATGTCTGCCAGCTGAGGCCGTTGTAGAGTATGAAATAGTTGTCAGGCCATTTGAGCCTCTTTCCGAGCGAAGCCGAGAATCCGTACACCTCCATCTGCCTGTCATTTCTGAGAATATTGAGCGCCAGATAGGAATTGGTCTGCCTGCTGTAGTATGCAGAAAGGTTCAGTGACGTAGGCCTCTTGCCGGTCAGCCAGGGTTCAGTGAAATTTGCACTGAATGCGGTGTAGTATGTTCCGTTGGTCTGTAAACGGAAGGAAAGGTTCTGAGCATCTCCCAAAGGTACCGGTTTCCACGCGTGCTTGTCGAACAACCTGCGGGTGGAGAAGTTATTGAAGCTGACACCGACCGTGGCCACGAAAGTGTTGCCTCCCCATCCTCCGCTCACTTCCAACTGGGAGGAGGGCTTCTCAGTGACGTTGTAAATGAGATCCACGGTGTTGTTCATTTGGTTGGGAAGTATGGACCAGCCGCCATCTCCCATAATCGCCTCGGAATCGAACTGTCCGAGTGAGGCTATTTCCCTTATCGAGCGTTCGAAGTCGGTCTGACTGAAGAGATAGCCCGGTCTGGTGGCCAGCTGCCGGCGCACTACCTTCTCATTGGTAAGGTCGTTGCCGTTGATGATAATGTTGTTGAGAGTGGCCTGTTTTCCTTCGGAAATACGGATTTCCACGTCCACGGAGTCGTTCTGTATATTGGTCTCCACAGGATTCAGCTGGAAGAAGAGGTAACCGTTGTCCCTGTATAGCTTGGACACGTCATAATCGCTCTCGCTGCCGCCTCCGGAAAGGCGCTTGTTCATAGTCACGACATCATAGACATCACCCTTCTCCACTTTGAGTATGGAATTGAGGGCCTCCGTGGTGAAGACTGAATTTCCCGTCCAGCTGATATCTCTGAAATAGTACTTGTCGCCTTCTTCGAAATAGAGATCTATGCCGAGCCTGTTGGCAGGTTTACCTTCTTTTGGAGGAAGATAGTAGATGGAGTCGCGCACTATGCGGGCATCTCTGTATCCCTGCTCGTTGAACGCAGCCACCGCACTTTTCTTGTCATTGATGTATTCCTTCTCGTTGAACTTCTTGCTGACGAAGAAGTTGTAAAGTTTGGCGGATCTGGTTTTCTTCATTGAGCGGGCGAGTTTAAACTCTTTGACGTGGTCATTCCCGTAGAAATGAATCTCCTTGATTTTGATCTTGTCCCCCTTGTCAACCTTGAAATTCACCCGGATTGCGTTCCTGACAATGCTGTCCTTTACGACTTCTGTCTCCACTCCGCACTTCAGGAAGCCTTTCTCTGCAAAATATCTCTTGATGATGTCCTTGGAAGTGTCGTCTATGTACTGTGAGAATTCACTTCCCCTGCGTATGTTGAGACGGTCCTCCAACTCCTTTTTCTCGGCGGTCTTGACACCGGACACCGTCCATCTGGAGATTCTGGGCCTCTCTTTGACCCGAAGCAGAATATAAACCGAATCGCGGGCCTCGCTGAGGTGGTCAATCTCCACGCTCACGTCCTCGAAAAGCCTCTGGAGCCATAGCCTGCGCAACACACCGGTGAGGTCGTCGCCCGGAATCGTGACCTCCAGCCCGCGGGTGAGACCCGTAACCTGAATAATCTGATTGTCGGAGTAGAAATTATTACCATCAACAGATACCCCGCCGATAATATATTTCTTCGGGCGCATATAATCGACCTCAACAACACTTTCCTGCGCCGGAGCCGGCAAATGCAGGAGAGCGAATGCAAGAATGAGAAATATTCTCCTATGGTTCATATCAAAAAAAAGATATAGCTTGCAAATATAATTTTTTTATTTCACATTTCCGAAACGCCTGTCCCGGGATGCATACTCTTCAATTGCCCGGAAAAAAGCCTCCTTCCTGAAATCAGGCCACATAACGTCGGTGAACACGAACTCTGTGTATGCATTCTGCCACAACATATAGTTGCTGATACGTTTCTCGCCGGAGGTTCTGATCATCAAGTCAGGATCGGGTATCCCATCTGTCACAAGATATCTGGCGAAAGTCTCCTCGCTGATTCCGAGCGTGGGATTGTTTATCAAATCCAATGCCAACTTTCGCGATGCCTGAAGAATGTCCCATTTTCCGCTGTAACTCAGGAACAGAATCATCGTGAGGCCTGTATTGGCGGCCGTGGCCTGCATAATCCTGTCTATGGTGGAATTGAGCTTCCCCGAGAGACGTTCCCTGTCTCCGAGCACCATAAAACGGACAGAATGTGCCTGGAAAGTGGGGAACTCCGCCTCCATAGCCTTGCCCATCAGGTCCATAAGTGTTGTCACTTCGGCCACAGGGCGTTTCCAGTTCTCTTCCGAAAATGCAAAGAATGAAACGTACTCTATCCCCCACTCCACTGATGCCTCCATAACGGCGCGCACGCTTTCCACCCCTTCGAAATGTCCGAAAACCCTTTCCTTGCCGCGGCTGGCGGCCCAACGGCCGTTCCCGTCCATAATGAGCGTCACGTGACGGGGTATCTTTGATGGTCTGTTCATTGATTCTCTCCGGAATTGCGCACGTCCTGCCCCCACAGGAGACGGCTTCGCAGTGCATTGATGAAATTGGAGTCCCTGAGTCTAATGCGGCGCAGCGCAACTTCAGCCGCACGCACCGTGATGCGGGTCTCCGGGCTGATGGTATGGAACTCATCGTCTATGCTCAGGAGAACACTCCCTGACCTTGTCCTGAGTCCTATGTCAACAACCGTCTCCTGCGGGACTATCAGAGGACGGACATTGAGATTGTGCGGAGCTATTGGCGAGACTATGAGTACTTTGGAATCGGGCAGACAAATCGGTCCCCCCACACTGAGCGAATAGGCTGTGGAGCCGGAACTCGTGGCGACAAGCAGACCGTCGGCCCAGTAAGTCGGAAGAATCTGTGAGGAAAGCGCGACATCCACACCGAGCATTGCAGCCCCCGCACGCGATACGGCAACCTCGTTAAGAGCGTATGGCCATTCTGGGACGAAACCTTCCGCCTCGACCTTGAGCATCGAACGGGTCTCAACTTCGAATCCTCCGCTCATCAGCGCACCCACGACTGAGGACGGTTCACATTCGGAGAGGAAGCCCAGACGCCCGAAATTGATACCGAGCACCGGAACTCCCGAACTCACTGATATTCGTGCAGCAGCGAGAAAAGTGCCGTCTCCGCCGAGACTGAGGACGGCCTGAGTGCCATCCGACACATCTGCGGCCCGTTGCACTCTGTAAACTTCACAACCGGAGGCACGGAAACCTTCCATCAACTTTCTGAAGCGTGCGTCGCTCTCCAGACCTTCTTTCCTGAAATAATAGGCGTACTTCATTTGAACCTCAAAAATAACACATTATTTGTTAAAATTACACGGAATTACTTACTTTTGTACTCCTGCAACCGTCAGGATGACACAACAGAATCCGGTGACACAACAGAATCCGGTGACACAACAGAATCCGGTGACACAACAGAATCCGGTGACGAAACGAAATAGGATTCAGTGACGGATTATTGACAATGATTCAGTAAATGACAAGACTCAGTGTTAATATCAACAAGATAGCCACTCTGCGTAACGCACGCGGAGGGAACATCCCCGATGTGCTCAGAGCTGCACTAGACTGTGAAAGTTTCGGAGCACAGGGTATTACGGTGCATCCCAGACCTGACGAGAGGCATATCAGATACTCGGATGTAAGACAGATTCGTCCGCTGCTTCATACGGAATTCAATATGGAGGGCAATCCGACAGGCAGTTTCACCGCCCTGGCCTGCGAGGTGGTTCCGGACCAGGTGACGCTTGTCCCGGACGCTGAGGATGCAATAACCTCCGACAAGGGCTGGGACACGGTGAGGAATCACGCATTCCTGAAAAGAATCTGCGAGAGTTTCAAATCCAGGGGCATCAGGACGTCCATTTTCATAGATCCCGACCCCAGAATGGCCGAAGGTGCTTTCAAGTGCGGAGCCGACAGAGTGGAACTCTACACAGCCGGTTACGCTTCACGCTATGCAGAAGACAGGGAGGAGGCCATAGCCCCATACCTCACGACTGCCAGAGCCGTTCAGGAACTCGGGATGGGGTTGAACGCCGGACACGACCTGTCACTTGAAAATCTCGAATTCTTCATTGCTACCATTCCCTGGACAGACGAAGTAAGCATAGGCCACGCCCTCATATCGGACGCACTCTACCTCGGTCTCGAGAAAACTGTTGCAGAATACCTCACCAGAATACGGAACGCCTTCTGATTCCAATTTTGTCAGTTATGCTATTTGGTGATTATCAGTTTTTTTGATTAGATTTGCAGTCTTGTTGAATTATATTCATAATAAAAATGTCAATATCAAAGTGTCAATAAACCAACACAAGTATAACAAATGAAAAAAATCCATCTCATCTTCAGCACTGTGGCCGCAACGGCGGTTGTTGTCCTCCTTGCCGCAGGCTGCGCATCAAAAGACTCTCAGACAAATGAGGAACCCCAGGAGGTCAAGGCAGTTGCAGGCTCCATCGTTTATTTCAATATGGATCGTGTGCTTGCCGAATATGATATGGCCAGCGACTTGAGCAGCGTGATGGAAACCAAGGCCAACAGCATCAACGAAGAACTTAACCGCAGGGGGACCAAACTCGAGAGCGACATCAAGGCTTTCCAGGATAAGATTAATAAAGGTCTTATGACACAATCTGTTGCGGATGTACAGAGCCAGAGGCTTCAGCAGCAGCAGTACGATTTCCAGAACTACACCGCACAGAAGCAGGCTGAGATAGCCGAAGAGCAGCAGGTGATGATGAATCAGATTGCCGATGCCATCAAGTCTTTCCTCGATTCTTTCAACGCCGAGAAGGGCTATGCGATGATTCTCGCCACTCAGGGAGACATTCTTCCCCTGCCTGTTGCCTGCGGCAATACCGACCTTGATATCACCGATGATATTCTCGAGGGTCTCAATGCAGCATACGTCAAGGAGAAAGGCAAGAAAAGCGAATAAGTCTTGAAAATTGCATTACTGTCCTGTTTCTATCCCTACAGAGGAGGAATCGCCCAGTTCAACGCAAATCTCTTCAACGAACTGAGCAAACGGCACGATGTGCGTGCAATAAATTTCAGCAGGCAGTATCCCGACATATTGTTTCCGGGCAGGACCCAGTACGTCACTCCCGAAGATGAAGCCGTACCGGTGGCGTCAGAACGCCTTCTGGATACGGTTTCTCCTTTCAGTTGGATACGCGTTGTCCGGGAACTCAAGCGCTGGAAACCAGACGTGCTGATCCTGCGCTATTGGATGAGCTGGTTCGCCCCGGCGTTCGGGTTCATCTGCCGTAGATTGCGCGGAAAATGCCGCGTAATCGCAATACTGGACAATGTGGTGCCGCACGAGAAGCATTTCTTCGATGCTCCGCTCACCAGATATATGCTGAGCGGAGTCGATTCCTGTGTGACCCTTTGCGACGAGGTTGGAAAGGACCTGGTGAATCTGAGGCCCGATATGCCGCACATCACACTTCCCCACCCTCTCTACAATCATTTCGGGGAGAAGATGCCCAGAGAGGAGGCCGAATGCAGGCTGGGACTGAAACCCGGCGGGAAGAATCTCCTGTTCTTCGGGCTGATAAGGGACTACAAGGGTCTCGACATTCTTCTGGAAGCTTTCGGTATGCTTGGAAGCGAATACCGGCTGATAATAGCCGGAGAACCCTACGGTTCATTCGACAAGTATCAGAAGGCTATTGACGAAAATCAGAACCGCGAACGCATATACTGCTTCCCCGAATACATCAGAGATTCCGAGGTCAAACTGTACTTCTCCGCCGCAGACGTGACGGTGCTTCCATACAGGAGTGCCACTCAGAGCGGAATCAGCACAATTTCCAGTCATTTCGAAGTGCCTATGATAGTCACTGATGTGGGAGGGTTGAGGGAGACCATAGGCGAAAGAGGGACGGGAATTGTCTGCCCGGATGTCTCACCGCAGACGATAGCGGAAGCGATACGGCATTTCTTTGGGGACGAAGCTCTGAAAAGAAAGATTGCCGACTGCATCCTCAAGGAAAAGGAAAGGCTGAGCTGGAGCGGTTTCAGCTCCTCCCTCATTGACTTCATCATCGACAAAACACGATGAAACACGATGAAAAAAACAATTCTATTGATTCTCTGTCTCTGCACGCTGTCGTTCAACGCCAGTGCACAGTGGTTTCTCTTTCCGGGCAAAGGAAAGAAGGATTCCCGCACCAAAGAAGGTGGAGCACCGCAGGTAATGGTCGGGGACCGGAATGCTGCCGATTCCACAAAGACAGAAGAAACGAATCCGGAGGATATTCAGGACAAATACGAATATGAGGAATTCGGGACTGTAAGACTGGCTCTTCTGTTGCCATTCCAGACCGGGAGCAAGCCAAGTTCCAATTTCTTGGATATGTACAACGGAGCCCTGCTCGCCGTCAGGGACGCCGCAGAGAACGGGATGCGTGTCAATTTAAGCGTATATGACTGCGCAGAGATGAATGCAGCTTCTATGGCCGGAATTGTTAATGCAAATGACCTTACCATAGGCCCTGTCTCTACGGAACAGTTGAAGGATTTGCTGCTTGTCTGCGATGAAGACAAGTTCATAGTATCCCCCCTTGAACCAAAGGCAATAGGACTGACCGATGAACTCAGACTCATACAGTTTCCGTCATCCTGGACTTTGCAATACGACAGGCTCGTGGAATGTATCAACGGCATCTCTGATCCTTTCGAATACCCGATTATGGAGTCCAGACTGACAGTATTGAAGGACCCATCAGGATGCGGAGAGCAGGGCACATATCTGTTGGACAGACTCGACAAGGCAGGTATCAGTTATTCTGTCAAGGAGAAATACGACGAACTGGAAGTCAGGGACGGATGCTGGATGAAATATGTGATAGCTTCGGACAATGATGAATATATTTCCGGGGCTGTGCGTGCACTCGGTCTGCTTGCAGGAACGGAAAACAGAGAAAAATGCAGAATATCCCTTTACGGAACATCCAGAACTAAAAGCGCTGCAAGTGACATCCTCACTCTCCATAAACTGGATTCCAGAATCGTTCTCGGTTATTACACGGATTACGGAAACGGGAAGGTGAAGGATTTCATAAGAAAATACAGGGCCGTGTTCTATGATGAACCCGGATCATTCGCTTTTCAGGGATATGACCTGCTCCATTGTATGCTCAAAGTTTGCGGACGATACGGAAAGCAGTGGCACAAAACCATTACGCTGTTTTCTGAGAGCGGTCTGCAATCCGATTTTCGTTTCGAAAATGAAGGGGGGAAAGGATTTGTAAACACAGGCACACGTATGGTGCATTTCTACCCCGACCTGACTACTACGCATCCGTTGGCAACTCCTGCACAATGGACAACTGACGACTATTAATGTAGTAAAGAGGGTATAATAATTAGAAAAAGAAAGGGATTTTCAGCCTATTTCAGATTCACTAAGCAGAGCCTGAGCATTGGCTATCGCCGCATCTGTGATGACAGAACCGCTCAGAAGCCGGGCAATCTCCATAATCCTCTCTTTTCCTTCCACTTTTCTGATGGTTGAAACGGTGCGCCCGTCACAGTCGCTTTTCGATACAATGTAATGTGCACGGCCCTTGGCAGCCACCTGGGGAAGATGGGTAATGGAAAAAACCTGCATAGAATCACCCATAGAGCATATCAGGCTGCCCATCTTGTCCGCAACACTTCCGCTGACCCCCGTATCTATCTCATCGAATATCATAGTTGGCATTCCGGTGAATCTGGCCATCATAGCTTTGAGGGACAGCATTATCCTCGACATTTCACCACCTGATGCGCACTTGGCCACATCCACTGGTTCCTTGCCGTCGGAAGCGAACCTGAAACACACAGAGTCAGCCCCAGAAGGGCCGTCGGACGATTCCAGAAGATCAACTGCGAACTTTGATTTTTCGAGTTCCAGAAAGGAAAGCGAAGTCATCACGGCATCAGCGAAAACCGGGGCCGCCTGCAATCTGGCTTTGTGAAGAGAAGCCTTCACTGCCTCATATTCAGTTGATGCCGATTCCCTCTCCCGTTCCAGAGAAGAAATCTTCTCCTGCAAAGAGTCAATATCCAAAGCGGAACCTGCAAGACTTTCTTTCAGGGATATGAGTTGAGCAATGGTGGAGCAGGAGTGTTTCTTGAGCAGAGAATACAGCAGGGATAAACGGTCCTCAACCTGTTCCAGTCTCTGCGGAGATGCTTCGAGCCCCATATTAAGACTGTCAAGCTCGGAAGCAATGTCTTCAAGCTCAAGTCGGGATGACTCGATTCTGTCGTTAAGGGCTACTGTGGCAGGCAAGAAGCCGGAGATGCGGGACAAGATACGCTGGGAATCGCGCAGGGACTGAAGGACAGTTGCGCCCTCTATGGAAAAAGAAGAAGA
>DCIN01000084.1:25381-32196 GCA_002315815.1 Bacteroidales bacterium UBA1725
ATGGTCTCGGCATTGGCCAGACTCTTCTGCTCGTCCTGAAGCTCCTCAAGTTCCCCGTCCCTGAGCTTTGCATCTTCCAACTGCCTGTACTGAGCAGAGTTGTAATCAGATTCTGACGTGAGGCCGGCAAGTACGGACCTGGCTCCGGACAGTTCGGATTCTATAGAGCGCAGTTTTTGCCAGGCATTGCGGCAAATTGCAAGGTCGGAATGGCAACCGGCAAAACGGTCGAGAACGTCAAGCTGAAAAGCCCTGTCCGTAAGAAGAAGGCTCTTATGCTGGGAGTGGATGTCCACCAGCCTGTCCGTAAGACGGGACAGAACGGCAACGTTCGCAGGACAGTCGTTCACGAAGGCTCGGGATCTTCCGCTGGAATTGACTACACGACGAATAACAAGATGGCAGTCATCCTGCTCTATCCCGTTTTCATCGAGTATAGCCATACATTCAGGATCAGCACAATCGAACTCAGCCTCCACCACGCAGTCTCTGGCGCCGGAACTGATGACGGACGCATCTGCCCTGGCCCCGCCAAGAAGCGAGAGGGCACCGAGCAGAATGGACTTGCCGGCTCCTGTCTGCCCGGTGACAATGACCAGACCCTCCGGAAAGTCAATGTCCAGAGAGTCTATCAGAATGTAGTTCCTGATATGAAGGGAACTAAGCACCTGCCTCGTCTCCCTTGGCTACGCGGTAATATAGCTCGTCATTTTCGAACTCAGCTATGGCCACGAGATCGGGTTTGGGCTGCTTCTCGTAATATTTGGATATTTCTATCTGTTCCTTGTTTTCGAAGACTTCGTCCATAGTGTCGCGCTCTCCGCGGAAATCTTCCAGTTTCTTTGTGAGTTCCTTCTTCTCGGCAAGGGAAATCTGGTTCGCTCTCTTGGAAAGTATCACAACTGTCTCATAGATGTTTCCTGTTGGAGCTGCGAGGTTCTTGATATCCCTCGTGATGGTGTTTGAAGGTATTTTGTTCTTTTCCATTTTGTTTGTATTATCAATAATAGTACGGACGACAAGACCGCTGAAGTTTCATAATTTTATGGGGGATCACAAAGATTATTACTACACGAAGTACAAGATTCTACTGGTTCCTCTGCAATCTTTCGTAGAGTCTGTCAAGTTCCTTGCGATGCTCAGATTCAGGATACTCCCCTACCAGGGTGAAATAGTCGTCAGTGAAGACCATAAAGCGTTCCTTCTGCTTGGATGGCACGCTCATAGCGGCGTATTTATATGAAGACATAGCTGAATAGTAGAGTATCTCCTCCCTGTAAATATTGTCGGCGTCATCCTTGAGTATGTTCTTGAAGGCAACTCTGGATGCAAGATAATCCTCCAGAGTGTAATAGAGTTTCGCATTCTCGAAAGCCTTGCGGTCCAGCCTCTCACCGAGTTCTTTCAACATAAACTGACACATCTCTATATTGGGACTGTCAGGATATGATGCCATATATTCGCTTATGGCGCTGAGAGCCTTGTATGTGGGACTCTGGTCCAGTTCGTAGCGCAGTGTGGAACGGTACAGGCAGTCCACCCTCAGGAAAGTGGCCTGCTGGGCAAACGGACTGAGGGGATACTCGGAAAGGAAATTGTCGAAATTGGTCTCAGCCACGGTGAAATCCTTGTAGTTGTAGTTGCTCATAGCAAGGTAGAACTTTACGGTATCACCCTTGGCCGTACCCGCAGTACCCAACGAGAGCGACTCGAAGAGTGAGGCGGATTTGGCGTATTTGCCCTGATTGTACAGATCGAAAGCGGCAGCGAACTTGGCATCCACATCATTGCTTTCGAGCAGAAGTTCGTACTGGGACTTGCAGGAGCAGAGAGCGAAAAGAAGCGTAACTGCTGGAATGATATACTTTTTCATCGTTGTAAATATTTTTCGGCATCAAGGGCGGCCCTGCATCCGGAAGCAGCGGCATTGACGGCCTGACGATAATGTGGGTCCTGAACATCTCCGGCCGCGAAAACTCCTTCAACACTCGTGCGTGAGCTGACTCCATCAGTCACAATGTAGCCGTTTTCGTCCGTCTTCACCCATTTTGAAAAAAGATCCGATGCGGGGTGATGACCAATGGCAAGGAAGAATCCGTCCACCTTGATATCGAAAACCTCGCCGCTACTCCTTTCCAGCCGGGCTCCTGTAACACCTGAATCGTCACCCAGCACCTCACGGGTATTGCAGTTCCAGAGTATTTCTATGTTGGGCGTATTGAAAACTCTGCGCCTCATTGCATCAGATGCCCTGAGAACATCCCTGCGGACTATCATATACACTTTTCTGCACAGACCGGCAAGATAGCTGGCCTCTTCGCAGGCTGTGTCTCCTCCACCTACCACGGCGACATCCTTCTTTCTGTAGAAGAAACCGTCACAGGTGGCGCAGGCAGACACCCCGAGTCCGCGGAACTTCTGCTCTGAAGGGAGTCCGAGATAACGGGCAGTGGCTCCAGTGGCAATGATGAGAGCATCAGCCTCAACTTCTGTGACTCCGTCCACCACGAGACGGAAAGGTCTTACCGAAAGGTCCACTCCCGTGACAGTGCCACGACGGATATCCGCTCCAAGCCCTTCGGCCTGGGCACGCATATCGTTCATCAGTTTGTTCGCATCCACTCCTGAGGGGAATCCGGGATAATTCTCTATCACTGTTGTGGTAGTCAGCTGTCCCCCCGGTTCATTACCCTCGTACAGCACGGGAGACAAAGCAGCTCTCGACGCATATATGGCAGCAGTGTATCCCGCAGGACCGCCACCGACAATGAGGCATCTGACGTGTTGTATTTCCATATCCATTTAAGCAATTGTGTATCTATTCGAGCAATTGTATCATAGCTCTTTTCGCCATCGCGCCAAAGGAATATCAAGTTGTCCTCTGTATTTGGCAATAGTTCTTCTGGCAACCTTGTATCCTTTTTTCTCCATCTCCACGACAAGTTGTTCGTCAGTCAGTGGCTTCTTTTTGTCCTCAGCATCAACGCACTCCCTCAAGGCTTTCTTCAGTTCCCTTGTGGACACTTCCTCGCCTTCACTGTTCTCCATACCTTCCGAGAAGAAATACTTGAGGGGAAATATGCCGAAATGGGTCTCGATGAACTTGCTGTTCACTACTCTGGAAATGGTCGAGATGTCGAATCCGGTTTTCTCTGCAATATCCTTGAGCACCATCGGGCGCAGACACCTCTCATCCCCGTCCTTGAAATACTCATACTGATAATCGAGAATGGCCTGCATTGTCTTGTTGAGAGTGTTCTGTCTCTGTTTGAGAGCCTCTACAAACCATTTGGCCGAATCAAGCTTCTGTTTGACGAAAGTGGCCGCCTCGTTGCGCGCCCTTTCGGAAGAAGACCCGGCCTGCATCAGCAGGTCGGCGTATTTCTTGTTTACTCTGATTTCAGGCACAGAGAAACGGGGCATTGAGAAAGTCAGACGGCCATCCTCCTCATCAAGAACAAAATCAGGCACTATCTGTTGGGCTTGATCCACATACGCATCATCGGCGGTGCCGCCTGGAGAAGGATTGAGCTTCACTATCCTCGCCATAGCTGCCTTGAGCTGTTGCTCATTGATACCCAGATGGGACATCACTTTCTGAAAATGCCTGTTGGAGAATTCCTGAAACTCATCCTTAACTATGCGGCAGGCATTTCTGATTTCTTCGCAATCCCGGCAGGCCTTGAGCTGGATAAGGAGGCATTCTTGAAGATTGCGCGCACCGACTCCGGAGGGCTCGAATTCCTGCACGACCTCGAGCATACGGAGCACCTCAGCGGTATCTGTGGTGATTCCACCTCTGAAAGCCATATCGTCCACAAGGGAGTCAATATCTCGCCTAAGATAGCCGTCGGAATCCAGAGAACCGATGATGAAAGAGGCAACATCGTACTCCTGCCTGCTTAGAGAACGGTATCCAAGCTGATCCATAAGAGTCTGCGTGAAACTCTGCTTCACGGAGAAGGTGTTGTATTCGGGTCTCGGGTCCTTACCCCAGTTGTTGACTTTGAGCTTATAAGAAGGGATATAGTCGTCTTCCTTCAGTTCATCGAGCGAGATATCCTTGCTCCCGGACTCGGAATTGGAGTCCGGAGTGTCATCGAGAACGGGATTTTCCTCAAGTTCGGCACGGACTCTCTGTTCAAGGTCCTGAATCGGAAGTTCCAGCAACTTGATGGTCTGAATCTGCAGAGGCGAAAGCTTCTGCGTCTGCTTCAACTCTAATCCCTGCTTCAACATCTACAAATCGGGGTATTTGAATTTGTCTCTGACAATGGTAGCAGAAGGAAAGAGCTCCGAAATGCGTTTAAGAGCCAGTTCGGCATCAGTCCTCGTGCGGAAATTGCCCACCATCACTCTGAAATTGGGACTGGAGTAAGTCAGATATGCAGGGATTTCCGGAAAAGCCTCCTGAAAACGACGGAGGGCGGTTCTGGACTCCTCCCGGGCAGTCTGGACGGAATTGAGATAGATTCTGATTCGGTATCCATTGAACTGTTTGGAAGCATTGTCATCTATATGTGCTTGAAGAGCATCCCTCAAGGCTTCACTCTGATGGAGCGTAACCCCCGGAGGGAGAATCTCATAGATAGTTCGACCCAGAAGCGCGCTGTCAACCTGGGGAGGAATGGAAAGGCTGTCGGCGGCAGTAAAAACCTGTGCCGAAACGACGTTGGATACGAAAAATGCAACAAATATGGCAAACAGCAGTTTCTTTTTCATCATCTGTCAATCATCAACTGTAATTTCGCTATTATCAGTCCATCCGCTTCTGGTGTTCTTTTACTTCTATTCCTCTTTTACCTCTATTCCTCTTTTACTTCTGTAGTTCAGTGTTCGTCTTCTGAATTGAAATTTGTCTCCTGAATTGGTGATTGTCTCCCGTGGAGAAAATCGATAGGGTCAAGATTCTTGAATTCCAGTTTGTGCCGACCTCCACCTTTGATTGCGCAGTCCAGACGGATATCTGAAGTCAATCTACGGAGTCTGACATTGTCGGGATTTCTAAGGTCAAGAACCCCCAGAAGAGAGAGCGGGTTGATACTACCAACAAGTGTGCCGTGAATGCAGAGTTCGCATTCCGCAGTCGTCCTGCCCGGTAGGGTGAAAGGATCCGCGGTGAAAGTCATAATCTTCTTTTCGTCCAGCATAATGCTGCCGGATATGTCGGAGGCATTGATTTCCGGTGCGGGATTGTATATCTTGAGACTGAGCACGGCATCAAGACTCCTCATCCCCGAAGGACTGAGGGAAACAATGTCGGCGGATTCCAGTCTGATGTCCCGAACCCGATTGGCGGCACAGGAACAGAGGAGCGGAAGAATCAGTGCCGCGGTCAGTGCAAATCGTCTCATACGAAATGCAAATGTACACAAAAAATACTACTTTTGCTGTCCGTAATTGAAGCAAAAATAAATGGATGGCACAGTTGCCCTTTGCGAATATGAAAAAATTATACATTGAGACATACGGCTGCCAGATGAACGTAGCCGACACCGAAGTAGTGTTTTCCATTCTCGGAAAATGCGGCTATGAAAAATGCGACATTATCGAGGAAGCCGACGTGATATTGGCCAACACCTGTTCTGTACGTGACAATGCAGAGCAGCGCATTATGGGACGTATCGAGCAGTTCAACATACAGCGCAGGAAGCGCAGGGGTGTTGTGGTGGGGATACTCGGATGTATGGCCGAGAGATTGAAAGGAGATTTGACGACTTCCGGCAAAGTCGACCTCGTGGCGGGTCCCGACTCCTACCGCAGGCTTCCAGAACTTTTGGAGCAGGCCTCGCAGGGATTCCCCGCCGTGGACGTGACACTGTCGCGTGAGGAGACCTACTCCGACATAATACCTATGCGCACTGACGGCAAGGGAGTCTCCGCCTTCATCTCGATAATGAGAGGCTGCAACAACGTCTGCTCCTACTGTGTGGTGCCCTACACCAGAGGCGTCGAAAGAAGCCGGGACTGGCACTCCATCGTCAGGGAGGCCTGCGGATGTGCAGAATCGGGATACAAAGAAATCACACTTCTGGGACAAAATGTGGATTCCTGGCATTTTGAAGATATGTCATTTGCCGGTCTTTTGGCCCTCGTGGCCGAATCTGTACCCGGACTCAGGGTGAGATTCTCCACGTCCAACCCACAGGACATCTCGTCCGAAGTACTGGAGGTAATGGCTTCTCATTCCAATGTCTGCCGTCATATTCACCTCCCCGTTCAATCCGGCTCGAACAGGATTCTAGCGAAGATGCGGCGTCGCTATACCAGAGAACGCTATCTTGAACTGGTACGTGAGATACGGAGCAGGATGCCGGACTGTGCCATCACCACGGATGTGATAGCAGGGTTCTGTTCGGAGACCGAGGAGGACCACAGACTGACGCTGAATCTTTTCGAAGAGGTGGGATTCGACGCCGCATATATGTTCTACTATTCTGAAAGGCCGGGGACACTTGCAGCGATGAAATATGGCGACGATGTTCCAAAGGAAGTCAAGACCAGAAGGCTGGAAGAAATAATCGCCCTGCAGAACAGGCTCTCGCTGGAGAGCAACCGACGTGACATTGGAAAGACGTTCACCGTACTCGTCGAAGGTGCATCGAAGAAGACAGACAGTGAACTTTGCGGCCGCAACAGCCAGAACAAGATGTGCGTATGGGCGGACACAGAACACAAGCCGGGTGAACTGGTGGAGGTTGAAGTGACAGCCTGCACCCAGGCAACCCTACTGTGCAGACTGACAGACAATCAGATAGGGCGCTGACACACAACAGGGCAAGTCACTGGACAAACGCCATCAGGAGGGCCTCCCG
>DCIN01000084.1:32266-41744 GCA_002315815.1 Bacteroidales bacterium UBA1725
AGGAGGGCCTCCCGTACCGCTCAGGGCCTCCTGCGGTACCAAACGCCATCAGGAGGGCCTCCCGTACCGCTCAAGACCTCCTGCGGTACCAAACTATGAATACAGAAATACTTTTACAGTAACATTTTGATTATAGAACAACTATGAAAACTTTTGGAGAAAAAGAACGAAGATGCCAAGCAACTTTTGCCGGTAGTGGACCGTATTGGCATGCTTTCACTAATGGAAATGACTCGCCCATCATCTTTGTCAATGATGATGGAATGCGTTTTGCGATGAATGTAATCGCCCAAACTGCCTTTGTTCTCAAAGACAAATTGACAGTCATTGCATTTGAAGTAATGAACAACCATTTGCACTTCAGCCTTGCCGGAGCAGAAGATGATATCATCGACTTCTTCAGATTCCTGAGACGGAGACTATGCACGTCCATTCCAGATGCCAAACATCTGACACCATTCCTCAAACAAATCAAAGACCTCAATACATTCAGGAACAACATTGTCTACGTGAACAGAAATGGATTCGTGGCCAGTCCCGACTATACTCCGTTCAGCTACCCTTGGGGCACAGGCAGATATTATTTCAATCATTATCCCAGCGATTGCACCTTGGGAAATCTGTTTGTACCTGCTCTCCGGAAGATGGTCAATGGCGTTATTCCGCGATGCCCATCAATACTTTTTCTGTGTCAGTAAAAATGTCGAATCCTATTCCGAGGTCGCTTCAGAGCTGGACGACAGCGAATTCCTGACAGATGCGGAACTGTTCAACGAATTTCAGATCTTACTATCCGATCAGTATGCCGGAGCGCAACTGCACTCATTGTCTCCAGCCCAGAAACTTGATATCGCCAAAATTCTCCATTTCAAGTACCGGTCCTCAAATGGCCAGATCAGACGCATCATTGGTATAAGCCCGCACGATGTAGACCAGTTGTTCGGACGCCGGAATCAGTAACGCCGGAATCAGCAGCTCCGGAATCAGCAGCGAAAAAAACTCACTTAATCTATGAAAATCAAAGAACTCTGCGAAGCCGAAAGGCCTCGGGAAAAAATGCTTGCAATGGGGCCGACGGCCCTTACCAACGGTGAACTGTTGGCAATTCTGATAGGCAACGGAACAAAAGGTTCCAGTGCCGTGGATGTGGGACAGAAACTTCTGTCCGCCTGCGAAGGAAAGCTGCCGGTCCTGTTCAACAAAACACCTGAACAACTTGGGAAAATCCCGGGAATAGGTCCCTGCAAGGCTGCCTCTCTGATGGCGGCAATGGAATTGGGAAAACGATACCTCCAGGAAAAATCATTCATCGGTAAAAGGATTATTACAAGTTCCAGAGAAGTCTACGATCTTATGGTCCCTATTCTCAAGGGGCTGGATCACGAAGAATGTTGGGTGTTGTATCTGAACGGACACAACTATCTTACAGGCAAGGAGATGGTAAGCAAGGGAGGAGCGGGTTCCACGGTGATGGACTGTGCACAAGTGGCCAGAAAGGCTCTCGAGAAAGGTGCGGCGGGCATCATACTGGTGCACAACCACCCTTCCGGCAGTCCCTTGCCAAGCAAAGCGGACACCGCACGGACCAAAAGTCTGCACGATGCCCTCAACGCATTGGAAATATGTCTGGTGGACCACGTCATCGTGGCCGATGACTGTCATTATTCCTTCTCGGAAGACAGTAAGGTCATTTGACCAGAGCCACTATTTCGTTCTTGACCACGTCCTTGCCCTGAGCGGCGGGGACGGCAATAAGACGACCGCTCACGGCAGGAACAATCTCCTCCATCCCATAGTATGTCTGGACATAACCGCAAGGTTTCCCGGCCTCGACGGGGGTACCGGCTACAGGGGCCTTGGAATCATCGGCAACATCTATCTGCCAGAGGATTCTGCCCTTGGCAGGTGCCTGAACGGGTACTGCACCAGGGTACTCTGCAACGAGTCTGTTTATATCGTACTCGGGCATTTCCACCACGGGACGCTTGATTATTACGGGGACTCCGGCCTTGGCCCTGAAATCCTCCAATTCGGCATTGAAGCGCTGTTTGGCTATACCGGAACGATAATCCCTGTACTGACGCTCGTGCATCGCAAGCTCGAAGAGTTCTTCGTCGTCCTGACCACAGTCCCATCCCTCATCCTTCATCATCTGACGGAACTTTGGAAGTTCGTCGGGATAATTGTCCTGAGGGTTCTCGGTATGGAACTCCATTCCCTTAACCTTGGCAAGGTCCACGATTTCATCGGCAAGCTTGCCTGGAAGAGTACCCATCTTGCCCTGAATCATTCCCCAGGTATCCTTGTCTATGCTGCTGAATCTTGGCTTGTTCTGGCTCATTGCAAGCAGGTTCATCAGCGCTGTGTTCTTGACATACTGGCTGAAAGGAGTTACGAGCGGAGGGTAACCAAGTTTTGGCCACACAAACTCGACTTCCCTGAAAAGTTTGACCATAAGGGTGTCGAGGTCGCTCTCTGGCTTCCCGTTGACACGTTCTGAGGCATTGATAGCGGCTTTGAAGCCCTTGAGATCTGCCATCATCGAACCCATCATACCGCCAGGGAGACCGCATCCCACAAGGAGGGAAGTCATTTTGGAATTGGACGAGTTAATCCAATAACCGAGGAAATCGTCGATGAACTCCTGAGTAAGTGAACGCACCTGCATATACGCGTCCATATTCACATCCTTGACAAGGAAGCCGTCCGCCTTGAGCATCTGCTGTATGGTGATGACATCCGGATGAATCTTTCCCCAGGAAAGGGGCTCCACCGCTACGTCGATATAATCGATACCGGCACGCGCAACCTCAAGCATCGACGCCACTGAGAATCCGGGGCCGCTGTGCCCGTGATATTGCACTTTGATATGAGGATATTTTTTCTTGATGTCGGAAACCAGTTCGGCAAGGAAAGTTGGGCGGCCGACGCCTGCCATATCCTTCAGACATATCTCATCTGCACCATACTCCACGAGATGATCGACCACACCCATATAATACTCGACGGTGTGAACCGGGGAGCTGGTTATTGAAAGGGCTGCCTGAGATATCATTCCGGCCTTTTTGGCATATTCTACCGACAGCTTGAGGTTGCGATGATCGTTGAGACCGCAGAAACTGCGGGCGATGTCAGTCCCCTGCGCCTTCTTGACCTTGAACATAAGCTCCCGGACATCGGCAGGAACCGGATTCATTCTCAACGCATTAAGACCGCGCTCAAGCATATGTGTCTGAATACCGGCGGCGTGAAATGGAGCAGTCCACTTCCTGACAGACACATTGGGGTTCTCCCCATAAAGAAGATTCACCTGCTCAAAAGCGCCTCCGTTTGTCTCGACACGGTCAAAGCATCCCATATCGATGATAGCCGGCGCAACCCTCACCAACTGATCCACTCTAGGCTGATACTTGCCCGATGACTGCCACATATCCCTGTAAACAAGGGAAAATTGTATCTCACGTTTCATATCATATAGTTTTATTTCTTTGTCACAACAAGCCTGAGTGAATCTCGAAAAATAACCGGTCACATAGCCTGCCAAGCTCCCTCTTCAAAGCAAAAGCTGTCCTCAAATATACTCGACAATCTTTGGTAACTTATTTTTTTCGCTTCACTAAAACTCTCAAATTTACAACAAAAAAGACGAAAAGAAAAAAGAGAGCAGTGAAAAACCCAATACAGACGAATGAGACGAGGTGTTGAAATGCTGTATTTTGGTTTCGTTTCGCTACATTTGCAGAGCACTTGACACTTGACACTTGATAACAGGAACGAAAACAGCACATATATGAAAAGTCTCGTTTTTGATATGGGAGGAGTGCTGATGGAGCACAACATACCCGGATGCATTGCCCGTTTCGGGGAAATCCTTGAAGAGGACTGTCCTCTGCCCGGACCCGGAGGCTGCGGAGAATGGACCGGACTGCTGGACAGATTCGAGAAAGGATTGGCGGGGACGGAGGAATTCACGGACACCATACTCGCCCGTTCGAGGCCCGGGACCACGGCCGAAGATGTTGTGGAAGCCTGGAATCTGATGCACGCCGGAATCCCACCTGAACGCATCACAGCACTTCAGGACCTCAAAGGGGCTGGCTTCAGACTGTACCTTCTGTCCAACAACAATGCTATACACTGGAAGGATATCTGCGACAATTATCATCCGGAGATGCTGTTCGACGACGTGTTTCTTTCTTTTGTGGAGCACTGCTCCAAACCCGATGAGAAGATATACCGGGCAGTGGAGAAGCGCACAGGTCTCTCAGCCGCAGACATTTTCTTCATAGATGACAGAAAAGACAATAGAGAAGCGGCACTGCATATCGGGTGGGAAACCTGCGCTTCTCTGGAAGAACTGATGGAAATCGTGCGGCGGAACCCTGTTTTTTGAGACCGATGTTTTGAATTTGACAAAAAAGTTGTACATTTGCAGTCCAACACGGTGCGATTAGTTCAGTTGGTAGAGCACCAGATTGTGGTTCTGGTTGTCGTGGGTTCGAGCCCCACATCGCACCCCACAAAGAAGCCTTGAAAGGCAGTCAGTCAGGAGGAAAATCGAAATGGTTTTCCTCCTGTTATTTTGGTATAATGGACATTATTTCGCTACCAGAAGACCTGCTTGCCGTCCCTGTAGATGAACGGTCTCTCCTCTTTTCCTTTTGTATGGTCACGAAGAAGCAGCAGCGCTCCCTCGGGGACATTGTCATAATCCAGCCATCTGCGGTCTGCAGTCTTTCGTCCTAATGACAGCCAGGCCCCGTCCCACCAGAACAGTTCATATTCCTCGCCAGGCACAATAAAGTTGTCGTCATTCTTGAACTCATAGCTGAATCCGGCAATCTCCACAGCTTCACCGAAATCATAGCCCGTCCACAATTCCCCCTTCGGCGGGGAGACGTATCTGATATTGTGGTTAGTAGCGTATGTTACAGGCTTGTAGTCAAAATCACGGCCAATGACAGCCCCGTCAAGTGTCCCGGAACTGCCATAAACAGTGAATTTTTCTATCTTCAGCTTTGCTCCTTCGGGATAGACGAAACGGATGTAACGGTACTTTCTGACGCCGGACAGATTGCATTCATTGTAATTCACAGGTATCCGGGCTATGCTGTCCAGCACTTCGCGGTCCAGAAAAACAGAATCGTTGGAAGCCTCGAACACCCCTCCCCTCATCTGACTCCAGCGGTTGGTCCAGTACGTTGTCATAGGGTATTTCCGTAATAGCCTCACACTGATGGTCTTTCCGCTAGGTATCAGCTCCTCAACAGCTCCTCCCTTCCGGAGTATGAACGGGTACATTGCAGAGGTCCCGGGTGCAACACCGCCAAGTTCCACCGGGAGATAAAGAACAGGAGTACCAAGGTTGCGGAAAACCCACCCGTCATCGGTCAGCTCACCCTCCGCCGCGTGAGTCCAGTCATTGCCGGTACGGAAGGTCTGCAATGTGAGGCTGCTGCAGGAATCCCCGGGATGAAGGATGACTTCATCGTCAAGGCCGTAATGTGAGGAAACGTCCAGTTTCCTTGCGGCGAACTGGAAGCCGGAACGGTAAACCTTGAAAGGAATCTTCAGCGAATCAAGATGATGGGGAAAAGTCTCCTCGTCAGGCACAGCGAGTGCTCCGAAGTGTGAAGAATCAACCCACCACCGTTCCCTGACAGTACTGTCGGTTTCGCAGAACGCGAATGTCCTGTCCTCCGACACCGGGAGAGAAATCCAATGATGGCCGGTGGTGCTGTAGTTGGCCCAGCGCGGCACACCGTCGAAGGCCGCAGGGATACCGACAGACCTCAAAGCGTCTGCTATGACCACGCACGACTGTTCACAGATTGAGAAACGAAGATTCCTGATAGCCAGAACATCCAGAGAGTACGGATACTTGGTCGTGGCGCTGAAGGTGGTTTCGGCCGTCAGCACCTTCATCAGGCGGCCATAAGCCTCCTTCAAGTCAGTCACGCCTTCAACATATCCGGAATACACGGCTCTCAGACTGTCCCTCCAATGCCCAACAAGCTGCTCCGTCCCGACCCGATAGGGCAAGATATAGCGGCAGAAGATATCAAAACTCACCTCATCCTTCCAGAGTGAACTGCGCCAGGCTGCCAGGGCCCCATCGATGTTCTCTATCAGAAAACGACTGTCCACAGACCTGATGTCGGCAATATTCCTGACCCCGTCCGGCAAAGCCTTCTCTATCTCCGCCTGATACATCTTGGAGTATCTGACCACGGAGTCCTTCATCTGGGAGTCGGATATGAGCGCCATCATCCTTTTCCGGTACTGGTCTATCGCCGGACCATCATTGAAGTAAAGCCCCGGCATATTGGAAATGAGGAAACACGCGGCCTCATACTCCTCCGTGCCTACCTCGTAATGCCGCAACACTTTCAGTAGTTCGTAACGGTTACGCCCTGCCTGCGACAAGGCTGTCTCCACCTCCGAGGGCAGATTGTTGAGAGTGCAGGAGGTAATTAACGAGGCAAGAAGAAAGAATGAGACTGCTGCTTTCATTGATTTGATTGATAATTAATTGGGGGGAAGCTCCGAAGCTACAGGCGAATCAAGTCTCTCCCTGAAAAAATCAGTGAGGGACGGATTGCTCACAGGATTACCGATTGCCAACAAAACGATAGCCGCAACAAGACTAGAAAGAGTAAATGACAAGCGACTGTTCACTTCTGACATCCTCATTCAAATAATCTTTGATTTGTTCGGTTCTGACAAGAGAAACGTATTCACCGGTATCTGTCATACCAATAGGGTTGATGATGCTGCCGTCGGGAAGCAGAACTTTGTAAGACTTGCCCGAAATGACAAGGTACATCACTTCCCCGGAGAGAAGAGTCTCTTCATCGTGAAGATAACCGGTGACCGCCCAGAAGCAATAATGCTTTCTGTCTCCGACATAAAACGCCGACCTGTTAAACTTGTCAGGATGTCTGAGTCCGTCAATCTGGAAAGAAATATCCTTTTCCTGGGTATAAGAGCCTTCCCAATAGTCTTTATTAAAGACGGCATTCTTCAATACATATTTGGAAACAGTTTTCACTCCTTCAGATGACACTCTGATGGTTTCATTTGGATAGCCAGGCAAGCACAACAGCAATGATCCGTCCCCGGCAGGACAATTGCTGCTGGCTTGCATCTTACTATAACGATCATGCCTGTTGTCACTTTTAAGGATATTCTGGTTATCTGTTGACAAATCGATGGACACAATCGCACCTCCAGATGGATACTTGTTTGTGGCAGCGACAATTGTGCCCCAATCCGTACACTCCATCGTTTCCAGATAACTCTCGAAAGGAATATCCCTACAATAACTCATATCAGAAACTGAATATGCCTTGATTATTTTCTGAGAGTTCGAGTAGATATATAAAATCCTGTCGGTTTCGGAGAAAGCAAAAGAAAAAATATCAAGATACTCGTCCCGGCCCCGACCAAGCTTATCCAGAATGTTCACCAGATGTCCGGTATTATCATAGTGGAATAAACGCTTCCGAGAATGCTCAAGCAAAAAAAAGTCATCTCCATAACACTTTATGTGAAAGATGGCTCCCAATGGAGTTTGTTCCTCATCAAGCTGAAGTATCCTATAGTTGTCAGCTATTTCCGTGAACTGCACTTCTTCCGGATTGCCGGCATCAATGACATCGAAACGGCCATCACCTGATTGCGTGCAGGAACTGAGCAAAATGCTTGCAGAGGACAACGCTGCGACAGACAATAGTGCAGGAATAGTCACACACACAACAGCGGCAGAAACCGCCAAAAGAATTTTAGTTTTCATCTGTTAAATTGTTTTTTGTTGTTTTTGACGCATTCCGGCACCGTTCAAATCCGTCATTGTGCGAAACTAAAAAAAAAAACAAAGCTGCAAGTATTTCTTCAAAAAAAACTTCTGCCGCAAAAACCCAGTCATTGCCGGTGCGGAAGAACTGCAATGTGAGGCTGCTGTTCTCATTTGGTGAGGCAGAAACAGATGAATGAATCATCTGTTTCCGATTTACTGAGCAACAACTTCAGGCAGGTCGTATTGGCAGATTATGTCATCGCCGGTATCTAAATCTTCAGTTGTCGTATAAAGCTTTTTTCCGCTCTTATCTACTAAAAAAGAGCTAAAAGGATAGTCTAGACAAAGGGAATGAAGTCTTTCTCCTTCCCAAGAGAACACTTCGATTCGATCCATATAGGTTGGAGGATATCCTTTGAAGTTATCTGGAACAAACTTTCCGTTAACCATCTTTGCCATACGGGGAGAAAGATATATCGCCTTATCAGAAGCAGAAGCCTTTATACCTAACGATGATTTTGAATCTCGAACGAAGGTTAAACCGTCATTGGATGCAGAATATTTCGGAAACTCATCATACAGATATCGGATTGTTCCATCATTGGAATCGATAATCAAAGCCAGATGCCCCGACCCACAAACATAAAGAATAGCACTGCCATTTACGTGTACCACTGAATTTGAAAAGTAAACCAATTTCTTTATTCGGGGATTCGAATCAAATCCGTCATCAGGTATATAATCATACTGCTTGGAAGTATGCTCCTTGTTATTAAGAATGCAGATTACTTTTTCCGAATCCATCAAACCGCCTGCAAAGACATAGCTGTCACTGTCCAAAAAGTCAAATCCAGTTACACCATTTACATCTATACCTTGGTAATAAGGAGTGCTTTCTATTTCCCAGGATGAGATGTCATTGATACCTTCAAATGGAATTTTGATAATCTTATCTATTCCGAATAGATTGGATGCCAGAACATGAATTGTATCATTACAAACACCGGAACAGGTATTATTTCTCATCACTTCGCTAATGGAACGGCCATAGTTCAAGAATAACTCGCTTTCTTCAACTTTCAGCTCGGATTCACGAATAGGGATAGATACCAAATCATATGAAGAACGAACGGTTGATGCCAACAGACGCTCATCATCCGCATATAGCAATTGAAAAAGAGAACAAGTGTCAATAGGTGTCACACTATTGGCAAGAAGTGAATACTCCTCAACGGTTGCTACCGTTGACTCACAGGAAATCAACAGTGGCAACAAAATAATAAGAATACCTTTGTGCTTCATATCCTAAATGGGGGACGATTAGTGTTTGTCATATCTTCAATCGTCAATGTTCCAGTACCTACATATGGTAAGACTACTGAAACTACACATTTATCGTTCTGACACGGTGTACATGGTAATGTGATGGCATCGCTTTCCGGGTCAGCCAATGCTTCTGCATTTTCAATAATAAACAGGTCTTCCGATGAGCGGCTCACTTTGACGGCGGTGAAGACGGCGGCTGAAGCGGCGCCTATGAGGTCCGCGTCGCCCGAACCGGCGGAAGCCTCCTGGGCCGCGATGAGCATAGGGGTGTTGGTGACGGAACCGGAATAGATGCCCACAGCCTCCCGGGCATTAAGATTATATGACTTGAAAAGAATCAGAATCAGGACAGTC
>DCIN01000006.1:0-5146 GCA_002315815.1 Bacteroidales bacterium UBA1725
ACGAGGACCAGCTCAAAGAGAGCAATCGCAGGACCGCAGCGAAGCCCCCTCTCAATATCCGAGCTCAGTTATGGGAGCTCCCATTGCTGAGGCTTCCACATCGTTCTCGTCCAGTTTGAAAATCATAAAATTACCATTGTCCTTTGTGCAGGGAGTCCACTCCCCTCCATCAGGGCCGTTGGGATCGCTGTACTTGGCGAAGTTGGTCCAGGCTGTGAGCATCTTCTCGGAAAGATCCCAGTCACCCTTAGCCCAGGGACGCCAGCAGTGTTTCAAGGATTTGAAGACATACCAGAGGTCCGAAGAATGGAACGCACCCTTGAGACGAACGGTAACTTCGGGATGTGAACCGTCATCCGGCAGAGGACGTGCGAATTCGTATGCCCAGGCCTTATTCCCGGCGGCCTCCCTGTTCTCGCAGAACGCGGCGATTCCTGCAGCCATATTGCCCATATCGTTCAACGTATAGCCTATCATATAGGGGACATTGGCCAGAGTACCGTCCAGAGCGGCTGCATCAAAGCTCTCCAGGGAAACGTATCCGTCAATGACAGGTGCTCCTGTGACGCTTCCGCGATTACCGGTAGCATTGGTGTAAATTGTAGCCAGAGAATGGATGGTTTCAGTCTCGGCGGCACGCATTTTCTCCAGATCGGTGTATCCGCCCCAGTCCATTACAACTTTGGTGTTGAATTCCGCACGCTGCAGAGCATTAAGCCCTTCGGGAACTGTGGGAGCCGTGTAAGCCGCAAGTTTTTTTGGAGCTTGAGCACCCGTCCCGGGGAATCCGGGGAAACCGGAAAAACCGGAAAAACCGCCTCGGCCCATATTGGCAAATGCCGGATTGGGAACGGACAGTCCGTTCGCGCTCATAATGACAGCCTTATGGAACAGTCCGCGTGCAAGTGGAGATTCGCAGAGCGTCCTGACGGAACCGCCGCCCGCACTCTGTCCAAAAATCATCACGTTGTCAGGATCTCCACCGAACTGTGATATGTTGTTCTTTATCCACTTGAGGGCTTCAATCTGGTCCAGAATGCCGTAGTTGCCGGACACTCCGTTGGGACTTTCGGCAGAAAGCTCAGGATGGGTGAGGAATCCGAACACTCCGAGACGATAGTTTATGGATACAATCACGACATCTTTTCCGGCCCACTCCTGTGCATCGAATTCAGGCTCAGTTCCGAATCCTTCCCTGTATCCGCCGCCGTGAATCCAGAGAGCGACTGGCAGCTTGGCATCAGTGACACCGGGTTTCTTCGTCCAGACATTAGCATACAGACAGTCTTCGCTGAAAGGCGCTTCGTCTCCATAACCCCATTCAGTATAGTACCCGCCTTTGTATTGAATGTGCTGATAACTGGGATTGCCGAATCTCCGTGCCAGATACACGCCATCCCAGGGCACTACAGGTTGAGGAGCTTTCCAACGGTTTTCCTTGATGGGAGCGGCTGCATAAGGGATTCCACGAAAAACGAACACGCCCTTAACATCAGCTGAAACTCCTTGAATCTGCCCGCCATCTATGGTGAGAACCGGGCTGAGCTTTTCTTTTGTCTGACAAGCGGCCAACAAAGCCAGCATAGCAGTGAATATGAATAACTTTTTCATAAGAAGATGATTAATGATAGTCTTCTAAAGGTAACAATAATATCATTATTACGCAATTTTAATTCAGAGCAAAGCTGTCCTGATAATTACTCGCCAATCTTTACCAAAGGACAGACGGCAGAATCGCTTACTGCCGTCTGTCCTTAGCGAACCTCAATAATTTTGGGGGTATCTTTGTCTCTGCAGCTGACTGCTTTACAATCAGTTGACTACTTTACAATCAGTTGGTTACTTCACAACCAGATGGTTACTTCACAGTCAAGTAGTGTCTGCCGAAACGTTCAAAAGCAGCTTTCTCAAGTGCCTCGCGGTCGTCCGGATGGGCGATTGAGGTCAGAAGGCGGGCACGCTCCTGATAGCTCTTGCCATAAAGGTTGACTGCACCCCATTCGGTTACTACCCAATGCACGTGGAATCGTGAAGTCACGACACCTGCGCCTTCCTTCAAAACCGGTGATATCTTGGATGCGCCCTTCTTTGTGCGTGAGGACATAGCGATGATTGGCACACCTTCCTCTGCAAGAGATGCCCCATAAATGAAGTCAATCTGTCCGCCGACACCGCTGAAATGCTTTGTTCCGATGGAGTCTGCACAAACTTGTCCGGTAATGTCGATCTCAACCGCTGAGTTGATGGCTGTCATACGAGGGTTCTGACTGATAATAAATGGATTGTTTGTGTAGCCTACATCCATCATCAATACGTCAGGATTGTTGTCGATGAAGTCATATACTTTCTGTGAACCCATAAGGAAAGTGGATACTATCTTGCCCTTGTCGGTAACCTTGTTGGATCCATTGATGACTCCCTTTTCAACCAGGTCAAGCACTCCGTCAGCGAACATCTCAGTGTGGATACCAAGGTTCTTGTGATTTCCAAGCTTTGCCAGTATGGCATTCGGGAGAGCACCAATTCCAAGCTGGAGACAGGCTCCGTCCTTGATAAGAGGCAAACAATTCTCTCCTATGGCAAGGTCTGTCTCGTCCGGAACAACGACTTTGGCTTCCATCAGCGGCGTGTCGTCCTGGACAAAGATATCAATCTGATCGATTGAAATCATAGCCTGACCGAATGCACGCGGCACGTGCGGATTGATTACGGCAATTACAGTTTTTGCACACTCAACAGCAGCAAGAGTGGCATCCACGCTGGTTCCAAGAGATACCATACCGTTCTCATCCGGAGGGCATACCTGAATCATCGCCACATCACAGGGCACGGCTCCACAACGGTACAGCTTCTGAGTCTCAGAAAGGAATACAGGGATGTAGTCCGCATAGCCGCTCTGAACACCTTTGCGTACATTCGCACCGATGAAAAAGCCCTGATGGAAGAAGATTCCGCTATATTTCTCCTCAGCGTAAGGTGCAGGACCTTCCGTATGCAGATGATGGATGCGTACATCTTCCAGTTCTCCTGCATCACCTCTGCGGCACAAAGCCTGAATCAGGCACTGCGGTGCACTTGCGACGCTGCTGAAATGGATGTGGTCACCAGATTTGACAACCTTAACAGCCTCGTCTGCACTTACATAATTTATTTGTTTCATAATCTTGCAACTTAAGTAAATCTCAAAATCTTTACTAAGAATCTGTCACTATTCTTTTCCCAACATAAGTTTCATCATAGTAGCGGCAGAATATGCCACAGGAGTACCGGGACCGAAGATTGCTGCAACACCGGATTTATAGAGGAAGTCATAGTCCTGGGTAGGTATTACACCTCCGGCAACGACCATAATGTCCTCGCGACCGAGTTTGCGCAGTTCCTCGATGAGCTGAGGCACAAGGGTCTTGTGACCTGCAGCAAGTGAGGATGCTCCCACAATATGCACATCGTTCTCCACCGCCGCACGGGCAGCCTCCTCAGGTGTCTGGAAGAGAGGCCCCATATCAACGTCATACCCGCAGTCAGCGTAACCTGTAGCTACAACCTTTGCTCCGCGGTCGTGTCCGTCCTGTCCCATCTTGGCGATGAATATACGAGGACGACGTCCTTCTTTCCTGGCGAATTCGTCTGTAAGGCGAACAGCTTCCTCGAACTGTGCATCCTTCTGATATTCTGAACTGTACACTCCTGAAATTGTTCTGATAGTTGCCTGATAACGGCCCACGATTTTCTCACAAGCATCACTGATTTCACCAAGGGTGCAGCGTAATTTTGCGCACTCGATGGCGGCTTCAAGAAGATTGCCCTTTCCTGTACGAACGACTTCGGTAAGAGCATCGAGAGCTGCACGGCAAGCATTCTCGTCACGGTTTGCACGAAGGGCAGCGAGAGATTCTTCCTGCTGTTTTCTGACTTCAGCATTGTCGATTTCGAGAATATCGATAGGATCTTCCTGCTCAAGACCGTATTTGTTGATACCGACTATTGTCTGTGCACCGGAATCAATACGTGCCTGTGTGCGGGCGGCAGCCTCTTCGATACGCATCTTTGGAACACCGGTTTCGATGGCCTTTGCCATACCGCCGAGTTTCTCAACTTCCTCGATGAGAGCCCAGGCCTTCTCTACAAGCTCGTTTGTCAATTTCTCGACATAGTATGACCCTGCCCAAGGATCTATCTGCTTGCAGACCTTTGTCTCATTCTGTATGTAAATCTGAGTGTTGCGGGCGATACGGGCTGAGAAGTCCGTAGGAAGTGCGATAGCCTCGTCAAGTGCATTTGTATGCAAGCTCTGAGTATGTCCGAGTACAGCTGACATAGCTTCGATTGCTGTACGTCCGACATTGTTGAAAGGATCCTGCTCTGTGAGTGACCATCCTGAAGTCTGGCTATGGGTTCTCAAAGGCATTGACTTATCGCTCTTTGCTCCGAAACTCTTCACGATTTTCGCCCAGAGAAGACGACCTGCGCGAAGCTTGGCAATCTCCATAAAGTGATTCATACCAATGCCCCAGAAGAATGAAAGCCTGGGTGCGAAAGCATCAACGTCGATTCCTGCATTGACACCGGCCCTGAGGTATTCCATACCATCGGCAAGAGTGTATGCCAGTTCGATGTCTGCGGTTGCTCCAGCCTCCTGGATATGATATCCGGAGATGGAGATGCTGTTGAACTTCGGCATATTCTTGGATGTGAATTCGAAGATGTCGGCAATGATTTTCATCGAGAACTCAGGTGGATAGATGTAGGTGTTGCGCACCATAAATTCCTTGAGAATATCGTTCTGGATGGTTCCTGCCATTTCCTCGAGTTTTGCTCCTTGCTCAAGACCGGTAACGATGTAGAATGCAAGAATAGGAAGCACGGCACCGTTCATTGTCATTGATACGGACATCTTGTTCAGAGGAATACCCTCGAAGAGTCTCTTCATATTCTCAACTGAACAGATGCTTACGCCGGCCTTTCCGACATCACCGATGACTCTCATATTGTCAGGGTCATAGCCACGGTGGGTAGGAAGGTCAAAGGCCACGGACAAGCCTTTCTGACCAGATGCGAGGTTGCGTCTGTAGAATGCGTTTGATTCTTCGGCAGTGGAGAATCCGGCATACTGACGGATGGTCCACGGCTTGAAAGGATACATCAT
>DCIN01000006.1:5205-10750 GCA_002315815.1 Bacteroidales bacterium UBA1725
ACGAAGTCCAGATGCTCCATCCCCTCAAGATCTTTCTTAGTATAAACCGCCTTCACACCGATTTGTTCTGGGGTTTTCCAAACTATATCATTTTTTGCCATAATTAGATACCGAGTTTTTGATTAAACGATTTCAAGGTCTCGAGCTGGTTTACCCTGACGTGTATGAAGTTCTCAATACCTGCGGCTTTGAGTTCTTCTGCACATTCAGGATTGCCTGCTACCACGAACAATGCTCTTCCTGCAAGACAATTGTATGCAGGAATGGCATACTGAGCATATTCCTCGTCTGAAGAGCATATCACCACTATGTCGGCACCGGCCTTCATTGCAGCTTCCACACCTTCTTCAACGGTTGCGAAACCAAGGTTGTCCACAACTTTATATCCTGCGGATGCAAGGAAATTACAAGAGAACTGTGCGCGTGCCTGACGCCATACAAGATTTCCAACAGTGAGCATAAAGGCAACAGGTCTCTTTGCAGCTTTCTCCGTTGAAAGACGAAGGGCCTCGAACTCAGAAGAAAGCCTGGATGTGCTTATGCCCTTGTAAGGAGCTTCCTCTTTTGTATTTGTACAATTGCAGCAGCAGGTCATAGGAACCTTGCCGCCTGAATCTTCAGTAAAGTTAGGGAACTGGTTGGTTCCGAGGATGAATTCGCGTGACTGAGCGGCCAATGTGTGACGTTTTGTATCAGAAGCGACAATGTCGTCCTGAACAAGACCTTTCTTTGCACATTCAACGAGTCCACCGTTTTCCTGAACCTTGAGGAAAATCTTCCAGGCTTCGGCCGCCAGAGAATCCGTCAACACCTCTATGTAGTAGGAACCGCCGGCAGGGTCAACAACCTTGTCGAAATGAGATTCCTCCTTGAGAAGAAGCTGCTGGTTGCGGGCTATGCGCTCCGAGAACTCATCCGGCTTTTCGTATGCAGCATCGAAAGGTGTCACGGTGATTGAGTTGACACCGGCGATTGCAGCGGACATTGTCTCTGTCTGGGAACGAAGCAGATTGACATAAGAATCAAACAGAGTCATATTGTAGAAGGATGTCTTTGCGTGGATGCAGGCTTTGCAGGCTTCCTTGTCCTCTCCGGCATATTCCTCAACAATCTTGGACCAGAGCATACGTGCAGCACGGAATTTGGCTATCTCCATAAAATAGTTTGTGCTGATGCCCATATTGAATTTGATTCTGCGGGCGATTTCGCTTCCTGCAACACCCTCTTCAGCAAGACGATTCATATACTCAGCTCCCCAAGCGAGAGAATAGCCGAGCTCCTGGACAATGTATGCCCCACTGTCGCTGAGAGCTGAACCGTTAACTGAAATAACCTTGAAATCAGGATAATTCCTGACGGTCTCAATCAGTGCCTTTCCGTCCGAAATAAGGCTTTCGGTATCCATACCCTTCATTATCATAACCTTGATCGGGTCGAAATCGACAGAAGCATTGATGCGGGCAGGATCATAACCCTTGTCTGCGAAATAAGCGACAAGAATTTGCGTGAGTTCCAAAGCACGCTTTGCACATACCTTGAAATTGAGCTCTACACAGTCGCAATGGATACCCTCGAGCAAAGCCTGCACATAATCTGCGCTGAGCTGATCTGCGGGAATACGAAAACCAAGCGAATCGACGCCCTTTCCGAGGACTACGAGCGCTTTCTTGTTTGCTTCTGCGGCAGAATCGCCGCAAATCTCCTGGCGGACAAACCAGTTGTTGTCACACGCCTTGTTTCCCCTTACAAAAGGAAATTCGCCCGGCTCTGAACCAAGGGTACTGAGCTTTTCCAAATCTTCTTTCATATAAAAAGGCTGTACTGAGAATCCCTCATCGGTCTTCCACACCAGCTTTTTTTGGAAATCTGCTCCCTTGAGATCGACCTGAATCTTGTCAAGCCAATCCTGACGGGTTGGAGAAGTGAATTCAGAAAATAGTTTTTTGTCTGACATTTTGAGTATTGTTATTTAATCTGAAATAATCTATCTGATAAGTTTGTAATATTCATCCAGAAGTGAATGTGCGGCGGTAAAAGGTGTCATCTGCCCGTTCCAAACAGATTCTTCGGCCTGATTGATGCGAATCTCCATCCTGTTATAGAAATCTCCGAGAATCGCTGATTCTATGGTCTCTTTCATCCAGTAATTGTTCTGCCTACGACGACGGATGTCGAAATGCCCATTGGCCTTCACAAAGTCAATGTAGGAGAAAATCATTTCGAATATCTCCTTTATCCCGCTGCCGTTAAGCCCGGAGTAGGTAAGAACCCGGCGTGTCCAGCCGCTTTCGGGCGCAGGGAAGAAATGAAAGGCGTTGCGCAGTTGTATTGCAGAAAGGTTGCAGGCATCAACATTGTCTCCGTCGCATTTGTTGATGACAATTCCGTCAGCCATTTCCATAATTCCCCGTTTGATGCCCTGAAGCTCGTCACCGGCACCGGAGAGTTGGATTACAAGGAAGAAATCCACCATAGACTGGCAGGCCGTTTCACTTTGGCCGACGCCTACTGTCTCGATGAAAATTTTGTCATAGCCTGCAGCTTCGCATAGCAGAACTGTTTCCCTTGTCTTCCGGGCGACACCGCCCAAACTGCCGGCCGACGGGCTTGGACGTATGAATGCATCCCTGCGTTGTACAAGGGTTTCCATACGAGTCTTGTCTCCGAGTATGCTGCCTTTGCCGAACTCTGATGAAGGGTCGATGGCCAGTACGGCCAGTTTCCCACCGTAATTGTCCAGCAGATGAACACCGAACTTGTCTATTGACGTACTCTTGCCCGCTCCCGGCACACCGCTTATACCGATGCGCACCGACCTGCCACTGAGAGGAAGGCATTTCTCGATTACTTCCTGCGCCTTGGCATAGTGGTCCGGGTTGGTACTTTCCACAAGGGTCACCGCCTGAGAGAGGACAGTTATGTCCCCTTTTGCTATGCCCTCGACCATTTCTGCCACTGACAGTTCGTTGCGGCGGAAACTGTTCTTTGTAAGGTAGGGATTGACTGCAGGCGGCTGCGCAATTCCTTTATTTACCGCAAGCCCTTTGTAGGCTTCATCGTTTTCGGGATGTTGCATATTCCCAAGGCTTCTATAGAATCGTATCAGCTATGCCCGCTTCGGCGTTGATCTTGCGTGATAGAGCAAAAAGGAGGTCGGAGAGGCGGTTGAGATACATAAGTACTCCATTGCTGTCGTATTCGGTCCGGCTTTCACGAAGAAATGTCACCACGCGCCGTTCAACCCTCCTGCATACGGTTCTGCATACCTGACATTGACAGGATGCGGGGTTTCCGACAGGGAGGATGAAGCATTTGAGAGGTGGCAGGCTGCTGTCAATGGAGTCAATCTCATTCTCAAGAGCCTTGATTTCTTCGGAAAACGACCTTTCTGCTCCGGGGCAGGCAATGACGCCTCCAAGTGCGAACAGTTCCCGGATAATCCTTTCAAACAGCGGCTTGTAATACGAAACTCTGCGAATGGCAGGTATATTGCCTTCCGCAGAGCATATCGCATTCAGAAAAGAGATTTGCGAACTCAATTCATCCACATCTCCGTACGCTTCCACTCGAGCATCATCTTTGGACACCCGTTTACCGTCCGACAGGGATGTTTTTCCACTATCTCCTTTCTTTGTATAAAGAGACATTACTTCTTCTTTTCACAAAGTTCAGTGAGGATGCTTTGTGTAGCCTTCGGATGAAGGAAGGCAATATTCATCCCGTCAGCACCTGCTCTAGGAGCGGCATCTATGGTACGGATTGACTTCTCTCCGCACTCGGCGAGGGCATTTGCAACGCCATCCTCAACGGCATAGGCCATATGGTGGAATCCGGGGCCTCTTGTCTCAAGGAACTTTGCCACTGTGCTGTCAGGGCTTGTGGGCTCGAGAAGCTCGAGCTTTGTATCTCCGACCTTGAGGAAGGCAGTCTTGACTTTCTGGTCTGCGACCTCTTCCGTCTTGTAACATTCGAAACCAAGCACGTTCTCATAGAAAGGGAGTGCCTCTTCTATGCTGTTGACGGCGATGCCAATGTGTTCGATATGTGATATTTTCATAATACTGTTGGATTTGTAAAATTGTCTGTCTGAATTGTATCGTCTGACTAAGTTGAAACGTCTATCCGAGGAATCCCAGAAGAATACCTGCAGCAACCGCTGATCCTATGACTCCTGCCACATTCGGTGCCATTGCGTGCATAAGCAGGTGGTTGCCGGGGTCACATTCAAGTCCAACGACCTCAGATACTCGTGCACTGTCAGGCACCGCCGATACTCCGGCATTTCCGATGAGAGGATTGATCTTATGTCCTTCTTTGCAGAAAAGATTCATAAACTTCACGAACAACACTCCGCAGGTCGTGGCAATGACGAATGAGAGAAGACCGAGTCCGAAAATTTTTATTGAATTACCGGTTATGAATACGTCAGCCTGAGTGGACGCTCCTACTGTCAGACCGATAAGAGTGGTGACTACGTCAATGAGCGGACCTCTTGCAGTTTCAGCAAGACGGCGTGTGACTCCCGATTCCTTAAGAAGGTTTCCGAAGAAGAGCATTCCCAACAGCGGAAGACCTGACGGAACGATGAAAGCCGTACAAATGAATCCTATGATAGGGAAGATAATCTTTTCTTTCTGTGATACCACACGTGGAGGGGCCATTCTTATCAACCTCTCTTTTTTTGTGGTAAGCAGAAGCATAATAGGCTTCTGGATGACAGGTACAAGAGCCATATAAGAATATGCCGATACTGCGATGGCTCCCATAAGTTCAGGAGCAAGACGGCCGCTGAGGAAGATGGCCGTAGGACCGTCCGCGCCTCCGATAATGCCGATGGCTCCAGCCTCGCTGGGAGTGAAACCAAACAGAAGCGCAAGGAGATATGCTCCGAAAATACCACATTGTGCGGCTGCTCCAATAAGAATCAGTCGAGGCTGTGATATCAGTGCGGAGAAGTCAGTCATAGCACCGATGCCGAGGAATATCAGAGGCGGATACCATCCCTGTTTGACTCCCTGGTAGAGAATGTTCATAACTGAACCTTGCTCATATATGCCCACCTGCAGTCCGAGACCTGTGTCAGGATTCATAAACAGAGGGATGTTTCCCAGAACCATACCGAATCCGATAGGGACAAGCAGCAATGGTTCCCAATGTTTGACAACTCCCAGAGTGATGAAAATCAGACCTATCAGTATCATTACCAGATGCTGCCAGGTGCAGTTCGCAAATCCGGTGAATTGCCAGAATTGCTGAAGACTGTCAATAATATTAGTCATTATGCGATAGTTGCTACGTTGGCTCCTTCAAGGATTGAATCGCCCTTGTTCACGAAAATGGCCGTGACTGTTCCATCGAACTCTGAAAGAATCTCGTTCTCCATTTTCATAGCCTCGAGGACTGCAATCTTCTGGCCTCTCTTCACTGCCTGGCCTTCCTTTACGTCAATGCTGATTATCACGCCGGGAAGAGGGCTGGTGATGGTCTTTCCGCCGCCGGGAGCCGCTGCCTTAGGAGCTGCAGATGCAGGAGCAGCCTGTGCAAC
>DCIN01000006.1:10830-22096 GCA_002315815.1 Bacteroidales bacterium UBA1725
CAGGAGCGGCTGCAGGAGCGTTTTCAAGTTCCACATTGTATGATACACCATTTACTGTGACATCGGCATTCTTGCCTTCTATTCCGTTGATGGCCACCTTATACTCGTTGCCATTGATTTTGAATGTATATTCTTTCATAATTATCTTTGTTTTCTTAAGTTCAACATCTTGTTTCCCCAAGCGCTCTGGCAGGGTTTTATTGTGAGCACGAACGGGCCACCGTCGTGTGAGTTGCAGCTGATGTGCAAATGCAGCGCGGTGGCGATGGCGGCATAAACCTCATCACCTCCGTTCATCTGAAGGGCCAGGGCTATGGCTGTAGCCACCTCGCCATCCACCTTCCCGGATACCTTACTGACGGCTGCCACCTTCTTTTGCTTCGGAGCTTTCTTGTATTTCCCCGAGAAAATGTTTCCGGACAGAGTGTAGATGAAGCACAATATGATCAATCCGAGGAATACGGCACTTACTGCAATGATGGTAAGTGTGAAACCGTGCGGGTCGGTCCGGGCAAGTTCAACAGCCTTATCCGTGATGGTGTGCCCGTTAGGCAATGTATTGGCTATCAAACTTATCATAACGGCAGATTATCGTGTTTCTTGGCAGGAACGCTCTGCTGCTTGCCTCTAAGTGCTTCAAGAGCGCGAATCACGCGGAAACGTGTGGTTGCCGGCTCAATTACATCTTCGATGTAGCCCTTCTGTGCTGCCTGATAAGGATTTGCGAAGAGGTCATTGTACTCGGCAGTGCGTTCGGCTTTGAGCTGCGCCCTCTTCTGCGGATCTTCCTCGTCCTTCAGTTCTTTTCCGTAAAGAACACCAACGGCACCGTCGGCACCCATAACTGCAATGTTGGCAGAAGGCCAAGCGTAGTTGATATCACCGCGCAGCTGTTTGCAGCTCATCACGATATGGGCTCCACCGTAGCTCTTGCGCAGAGTTACTGTAACCTTGGGAACAGTGGCCTCGCCGTATGCATAGAGAAGTTTTGCTCCGTGGGTGATGATGCCGCCATATTCCTGCTGCGTGCCGCAGAGGAATCCGGGAACGTCCACAAGAGTCACGAGAGGAATGTTGAATGCGTCGCAGAAGCGTACGAATCTGGCAGCCTTGCGGCTTGCGTTGATGTCGAGCACTCCGGCCATAGCCTTTGGCTGGTTTGCAACAACTCCTACGCTCTGACCGTTCATATGGGCGAAACCCACGATGATGTTCTTTGCGTATGAAGCGTGCACCTCAAAGAAATCGCCATCATCAACTATGCTGTTGATAACGGTGTACATATCGTATGCCTGATTGATGTTTTCCGGAATGAAAAAATTGAGAGAGTCTTCGAGCCTGCCGACAGGGTCGTTTGTAGGCTTGAGAGGTGCTTCTTCCAGATTGTTTTGAGGGAGGAAGGAAAGGAGCTTCTTCAAGGATGCAATGGCTTCAGTCTCATTGTCGGCGGCAAAATGTGCCACACCGCTCTTGGATGTGTGAATCCAAGCACCGCCAAGGTCCTCCTGGCTCACCACTTCTCCGGTTACGCTCTTGACAACGGACGGTCCGGTGAGGAACATATAGGAGGTGTCCTTGACCATAAGTGTGAAGTCGGTCAGAGCAGGGGAATAAACTGCTCCGCCGGCACAAGGGCCGAAGATACCGCTGATCTGGGGGATAACTCCCGAACAAAGAATATTTCTTTCGAATATTTCGGCATATCCCGCAAGTGCGTCGATGCCTTCCTGAATACGTGCTCCGCCAGAGTCATTGATTCCGATAAAGGGTGCTCCACACTGTATGGCCATATCCATAACTTTGCAGATTTTCTCTGACATTGTCTTGCTCAAAGAGCCACCGCTGACGGTGAAATCCTGAGCAAAAACGTAAACGATACGACCATCAATCGTACCTCTTCCGGTTACAACACCATCTCCGTCGGTATGGGATTTTTCCATACCGAAGTTGGTGCAACGGTGCTGGACGAAGGTGTCGAATTCTTCGAAGCTGCCTTCGTCAAGCAATAGAGCCAGACGCTCGCGTGCGGTCAGCTTTCCTTTCTCGTGCTGTGCATCGATTCTTTTCTGACCTCCGCCAAGCTCGGCTTTGGCTCTGCGTGCCTTGAGAGAACTGAGTTTGTCTTCCATATCTTATAAAACGTAATAATATATTGTCACGGTGCTATGAATAATAAAAGCTTGCAAATTTACTTGATTTTGTCCATCCTTTCGCAGTATTTGCTATTGTATTTTTCGATAACGGCAATCGGTTGCTTTCAAAAATGACGTCAACATTCAAGTCTGACAACAATCCGGTTGAACTCTTCAATGATTTCGGATGCACCTCCGGGAGCGGAGGCTTGGGCGCTGCGATGCGCGAGTGCTTCCGACAGCTGACGCAGTTCTTCGTGCGGGTTATAATCCAACCCGGTTAAATCTTTGAGGCTCACCGGGTTGGGCAATTCAGAAGGCCAATCTGTCTGGTTGAGGTCCAGCCCTACCCCAATTATTGAGAAATCAATCATTCCCGAGCGGATGGAGTTCTCTACAAGTATCCCGCAGATTTTCTTCTCTCCGACCCAGATATCGTTAGGCCATTTTATCCAAGGATTGATTCCTTTCGAATTCAGATAATCACGTATGCCAAGTGCCATTATGGATGTTACAGACAGAGCGTCAGAGGCTTGCAGACTACGGTGCCGCAACAGAATGGAGAAAGTGAGGTTCTGGCCCGGAGCGGAATGCCAGGTATGTTCGCCCTGACCCCGTCCCGCCGATTGCATTTCGGCGGCGATTATTGTTAAATCTCCGGACTGATTCAATCGTCTTCTGAGTTCGCTGTTCGTCGAATCGGTACTCTTCAACCAAATTATGCTGCTTTCCATTGTCCTTGTTTTGAAAAATCCTGCAAATATACAACCTTACAAGTTTTTCTTGAAAAAACGAGCTATATTTGCGAAGCTCAAGTCTGTTTTATATGGAACTCAGACAGTTGAAGTATTTCGTCAGAACGGCGCAGACTCTGAATTTCTCTGAGGCTGCACGCAGTTTGTATGTCAGCCAAAGCACTCTTTCACAACAGATAAAGTCACTTGAGAATGAGCTTGGAACGATTCTTTTCCAACGTGATTCCCATTCAGCTTTTCTCACTCAAAGCGGGGAGATGCTCCTGCCTCTTGCAATTCAGACCATACAGTCCGCCGAGGCCTGCAAAGCACAGATGAATGACCTCAAGGAGATGCTGACCGGTGATCTCAACATAGGTGTGACATACTCTTTCAGCCATATTCTCACAGAAACCGTGAAGAATTTCGTCAAGGTGTACCCTAACGTCAAGCTCAATATCTTTTATCGGAATATGGTGGAGTTGATGGAGGCGCTCCGTCATAGGGATGTGGATCTGGTGCTGGCGTTCAAGCCGGACCAACCTTACAGTGAAATTGATTCCCGCGTTCTTTTCAGTGAAAAGTTGTCAGTAATAATGCGCAAAGACCATCCGCTCGCGGGCAGGGAATCAATAAGTCTGAAAGAACTCGGCAATTACCGACTTGCAATTCCGGCAAAAGGTCTGCAGGCACGCAACGCGCTTGAGAAGTATATCTGCATAGAGCGCTCCGACCTGAATGTCTGTCTGGAAATCAATGAGGCCAATATTCTGCTCGACATTGTCCAGGACAACAATCTGCTGACTATGCTGTCCGAGGCTTCCATACGCGGGCGTGACCTTCTCAAGAACGTACCTCTTGATCTTCCGTACAATCGGATGCAGGGATGTGTCCACACCCTCAAACGTGCATTTCAAAAGCGAAGCGCAGAAGCTTTTGTGGAGATGCTTCGCGAAGTTAATATCAATCAGGATTTCTCCGGCAAATGGCAATAGTCAAAGAACTGAATGGCAAGAAACCCATAGTTGGGCAACGGTGTTTTCTGGCAGAGAACGCCGCGTTGATAGGTGAAGTCACCGTTGGTGATGACTGCAGTATATGGTATGGAACAGTGCTGCGCGGGGATGTGAACCCCATTGTGATTGGTGACAGGGTGAACATTCAGGATGGTGCCGTAATCCACACACTCTACAAACGTTCGGTCGTCGAAATCGGCAATGACGTATCCGTGGGACATAATGCAGTGATTCACGGTGCAAAAATCGGCAACAATGTGCTCGTGGGAATGGGCGCGATATTGATGGACAACACCGTTGTTCCGGACAATACCGTAATAGGTGCCGGTGCAGTTGTTCTCAGCAATCAGATTCTTGAGCCCGGCGTTTATGCCGGCATTCCGGCAAAGAAGGTCAAGGACTCATCCGAGGCCGTTGCCGCTGCAGCTCATAACAACGCGCAAGGATACCTCCTCTACAAAGACTGGTATAAAGACTAGCATTAAGACTATTCACTGGGAAAATGTTCTTATATTTGCACGTTCTATGGTAAGCCGCTTGTCGTGGCTTGAAAAGGGAATCAGGTGAAAAACCTGAGCTGTGCCCGCAGCTGTAAGTTCCGTCAGGGTGTCACTATCTGTGCCATTGTCCAATCGGATGAGAAGGCGTGACTCTGGAACAAGTCAGAATACCTGCCATAGTTAAGTTTAACTGTCGAAACCCGGGGGCAGGTTTCCTTTTAGATGTTCAAATAATGTTTATCTCCTCATTATTGATTGCGGCCGGTCTGCTGTTGGCAGATATGCCTGACACTTTGGCGACTGCTGTTGTTGTTGCAGACAAGGGTATGATAGTATCCCATTCGGATACTATCCGGATTTCAACCCAGGTCGATGTTTCTGAAGCCTTAAGCCGGATTCCGGCTCTTGTCGTAGGTGATTTGGGTGGTGTCGCAGGATTGAAAACCGTAAACCTGCGAGGTCTGGGCAGTGCACATACGGCAGTCTATGTTGACGGAGTCCGCGTGAACAATGTTCAGAGCGGGCAGACTGACCTGGGAATGCTGGATATTGGCAGTTGCAGCGACATTGTGGTGGATTATGCTCAAAACAGCATTTCATTCAACACATCCAAACCACAATTCGGCTCAAGGAAATTTGTCGGAAGCATTATGTTCCGCGGTGGTTCATTTGAAACTTATGAGCCTGCGGCAAGATTGGATTTCAAATTGTCCGACAAGCTGTCCTTGTCTGCGACAGCCTCTGGAACTTTCAGCAAGGGCAATTTCCGGTTTGGAGACAATTCGCGCAGAGAGAACAACGATATCGGCCAAATACGTGCAGGCGTGGATCTGTGGGGGCGGATGGAAAGAGGATCGTGGCACTCAAAAGTGTATTTCAACGGTGTTGAAAGAGGTACGCCGGGCTCAAGCGACTGGCCATCTGCAGACAGGCAGAAGGACAGGAACTTCTATGTACAGGGAGTGGTGCAGAACAGGTTTACTTCACGATATACCTTGAATGTCAGTGCCAAGGCAGCATACGATGATTTGTCTTATTTCAGCGAATGGGGAGACAGCCGGTACCAGGCGACGGGATTCCAGCTTAACACCTCCCATATTTTCCGATTGGCAACCTGGGCTGACATCTCCGTTGCAGCCGACATACATCGCGACGATCTGAAGGCTACTGATTATAATGCCGGGAGGACGAACGTGGTTTCAGTGCTGTCGTCTATGTTCCGTTTACCAAAGTTCAAGGCCGATTTTTCCATCGAATATTCAGGTATTTTTGACAGTGGATCAAAAGGAATCAGCATCTTGTCACCATCGGTTGATTTCCGTTACGGAATCAGTGACGCATTATGCATTATGGCGTTCGGCCGGCGCGCTTTCAGAGCCCCTTCATTCAATGAACTGTATTACCCCGGATTCGGCAATCCTGATTTGAGATTCGAGGATGCGTGGCTTATGTCTCTGGGGCCTCAATGGCGAAAGCAGATTTCCGACTGGAGTGTGAACGCCGGGGCGGACTTTTACTTCAATGCCATCAAGGACAAGATAGTGTCGGCCCCATCAGAGGACAACCCAAGCTACTGGTACCCATACAACATCGGCAAGGCTCTGATGTATGGTGCGGACCTGCAGACAGGCTTAGCATTCAAAAAAGGAGATTGGGCCACTTCCTTGTCAGCAGCATATACCTGGCAGGGGACGAAGGACAAGACTCCCGGAAGCTCGTCATACGACGAGCAACTTCCTTATGTGCCCAAACATTCTCTGACCCTTTCTTTGGATGGCTCGTTCAAGGGAGTCAAACTTGACCTTATATGGAATCTCCGTTCTGGGCGCAGGGACAGTTACGGCGAAATGCCCGACTACAACACTCTTGATATCACCGTGGGGAAAGACTTTTCAATCTGGAAAAGGAACTCACTTTCTCTGAAGTTGCTTGCCCGCAACATTACAGATACCAGGTTCGAACTGACTTCCGGGTATCCTATGCCGGGACGAGCCTTCTATTGTACTGTCGCATTCAATTTCTGATGATTATGCTCAATATTCTATATGTATTCCTTTGCGGCATTGCACTCCCGGTAGGAGGCGTGCAGATGCAGTATCTATGGCGGAACCAGCTCGGGGACATCTACTCTCTCGGGCTGGGCAGTGCCGCTTGTCTCGGGGCTGCGGCCGCCACAATGACAGGGTGGTGCACTCTTACTGTCGGAGCCTTCATTTGTCAGGCTGTCTGCGCACTGATTGTTTCTCTGGTTGCCATCAGACTTGATACATCCCGTCTGATAACTTTCGGCATTCTGTTCGGAACGTTCATCGGCTCTATAGGCACGATAGTGGTCACCAATGCACCTACAGGTGATTTGCTGAAGCAATATTATCTTTGGGGAGCCGCCAACTTCAAATTGCAGGGAGTTACCACTCTTGACATTGTAATCAGCCTGTTCCTGTTTGCTTCAGGCCTTTTCACCGCGTTTTTCTGTGCAAAAAAACTCACGAGTCATTTCAAGGGTGAGATTGAACTGTCCAATGCTGCAAAAGCCGGGATACTGTTTATGATCAGTGTCCTGGTTACCAGCGTGGTCAGCATTTGCGGGACCATAGGCTTTGTAAGTCTGGGAGTGCCCAATCTTGTACGCGCATTGGTAAAGCCCGGAGACATACGCAAACAATACGCCTGGTCCGCGCTGCTCGGAGTATCATTGCTGTTGATAACATACGTGGTGGTGGAATATTGCAACTTCGGCATATACCTCCCTGTAAGCGCAACAATGGCACTCATTGCTCTGCCGCTATCCGCTGTCCTCTTTTCAAGAGAAAAAAGGCAAGAAGAACTGTCGGAAAAGTAGATTGAGTATATTCCAATCAGGCAAAAAAGCCAATACACTGTTTTCCAGTATATTGGCTTCTGTGATTCCGGCGCGATTCGAACGCGCGACCCACAGCTTAGAAGGCTGTTGCTCTATCCAGCTGAGCTACGGAACCGACACTGAATCCCTGTTGGGGACCGCAAATATAGTCATTTTCTGCGATTACACAAGATAAATTCCTGCCTCAGTGCAAACCCTGCGCATCTCTTCCGGCCAGATACTGCTCTGTATCTCCCCGATATGAGCCTTGCGAAGAAGGAACATACACAAACGGGACTGTCCGACACCGCCACCTATGGTACACGGCAATTCTCCTGCAAGAAGCCTGCTGTGGTAGAGCAGACCTTCCTTATACTCTTCCCCTCTCGCCTTGAGCTGTGTGCGCAAAGAGGTTTCATCCACCCTTATTCCCATACTGGAAAGTTCGAGGGAACGGTCCAGAACATCATCCCATACTAGAAGGTCTCCATTGAGTGACCAGTCGTCGTAGTCGGCAGCCCTGCCGTCGTGGGGATGTCCGTCAGAAAGGGGGGCACCTATGCCGATGATGAACACTGCTCCGTATTCGCGGGTGATTGCGTGTTCCCTCTCCTTCGCATCCTTGGAAGGATACAGGTCCAGAAGTTCCTGGGAACTTATGAAATGAATCTCTTCCGGAAGTCCGGGCAGAATCTGCGGAAACTCGACATAAAGTTTGTTTTCGGTGACTTTTATCGCCTCATATATCCGTCTGACCGTCTTCTTGAGAAAGTCCACGTTCCTGTCACTACGGTTTATCACTTTCTCCCAGTCCCACTGATCCACATAGATGGAATGGATGTTGTCCAGTTCCTCATCAGGGCGAAGGGCGTTCATATCGGTATATATTCCGCGACCGGGCTCCACTCCCATCTCGAAGAGTTTCATCCGTTTCCATTTGGCGAGGGAATGTACCACCTCAGCCCCTGCATCGCCCATATCCTTGATTGGAAAGCGCACAGGCCTTTCTATTCCGTTCAAATCGTCGTTGAGACCGGTTCCGGAAAGAACCATCATAGGCGCAGTGACCCTGAGCAGGGCCAGTTGTGCGGAGAGGTTATTCTGAAACATATCCTTCACGGCTTTGATGGCTTTCTCCGTATTCTCGACTCCGCCGAGCAGGTTCACATAATGAGGGGGAATCGTAAGTTTCATCTTGATTGCTTTGCTTTGTTTTGTGATGCAATGGTATTGTGGAAATATGACCAGATACCCAGTACAATGATAAGCAGTGCGTGTGATCCGTGAGACAGCGTGGCGAAGAGCAATCCGGCAGTATGCATCCCGGAGGCGCCGAGGTAAATCGTCGAGACGGCAAGTCCGACCAGATAGTGGTAGGGACCGAGATTGCCCGGAGTAGGGATAACCGAAGCTATGTTGCCCACCGCGGAAATAAACACTGCATCGGCAAGGCTGAGGCCTTCCAGACCGGGCACCGCAAGGAAGGTAAACCAAGTCATCAGTATGTACATCAGCCAGATACCGACAGTATATAATATAAACAGCAGTTTCTTTCTCACTTTAGAGAATGATACAAAGCCTCCGAGCATACCCTTGAGCCAACCGGCGAGCATTGAGCAGAACTTGTTTCTCGGAGCCAGCCTGATCACGAGCAGTACGGCCAGGACCAGAATCACGACGAAGGAAGCCACTGCCCACCAGATGGAGAAGTTGAAGCGGGAGGAGAAAGGACCCAGCACATTGTCCCTCATAAACGGTACTATGGTGTCCACATTGAAGACCGTGGCCAGAAGCAGAAGCAGGAACACTGCCAGAACATCCCAGGACCTCTCCATCAGAATTGTGCCGAAAACTCTGTCAAAACCGGCCTTGGCCGTATTGACGGAGTTGCAACGGTAGAACTCCCCCACTCCGGGAATGACCACATTGAGCAGGTTGCCGATATTGGAACCGTGCCACACGGAAGACCTTCTGATGTCCGAATCGAGAGGCAGGAGCTGAAAGCGCCATCTTTCCTCTCGGAAAACAAGAGCAGCCACGGCGGCAATGATTGACAGAACAATATACCACCATCTGGTGTCGGTGAAACCCTGCAGGAACTCTTTCCAGTCATTGCCACGGAAAGCGAACCATACAAGGGCAACAGCCACCAGCATCGAAAGCAGGTATCTGATGATTTTTCCGACTTTCTCTTTCATCCCGGCAAATTTAACAAAAAATCAGCAGTCGTGTGCCTGCTTCCATCTATTCTTGAGTATCTTTGCGGGCTGCAATGGCACAGACCAAGGAACTTACACAAGGCAGGACTCTCCCCCTGTTGCTCAGATTCTCGATTCCTCTACTTCTGGGGCAGATTCTCCAGCAGACCTATTCCCTCATTGACGCTGCAATTGTAGGCAGATTTCTGGGAATCAGTCCGCTTGCTGCAGTAGGAGCCAGTTCCTCCGTCATTTTTCTTATTCCCGCTTTCATCCACCTGTTTTCCAGAAAAGCAGCGCAGTCCTGATGCGTTTCACTATACCCGGAAAATACTTGCGTATGCAGTATGCAAGAGGAGGGTTATACTCAAATTTTTGTTAAATTTGCAGGATAACCAACACATTGACTGTTTCTATGAACAAAAGAATTCTCATCACTGCGCTTGCCATCCTGTGCGCCGGGCTCGGCCTTCAGGCCAAAAATGTCAAGAAGAACCAGATTCCCCAGGACCTGTTCCCCGATGGAACACCGGTATCCGGATGGTTCCGTGAATACAGCCCCGTAAACGTGGACAATCTCGGCAAGAAATACGTTCTCACAGACTACCGCATCTTCCCCGACGGGAATCTTCATACAGCGGAAATCCAGGCCCTCATCGACAAGGCGGCCTCCGACGGTGGCGGAGTGATAGTCGTTCCCTCCGGAACTTTCAAGACGGGCGGACTCAGGTTCAAACAGGGCACTCACCTCTATCTGGAAGAGGGTGCGACTCTGATGGGAAGCGACTTCATCGGTGACTACCCTCTCGGCAAGACAAGAATCGAGGGCGAGACCTGCACATATTTCGGAGCCCTCATCAACGCCGACGGACTGGACGGATTCACCATCAGCGGCAAGGGTACAATCGACGGAAACGGACTGCGCTATCATCAGGCGTTCTGGCTGCGCCGCCGCTGGAACTGGTCCTGCACCAACAAGGACGAGCAGCGCCCCAGACTTGTATATATATCTAACTGCAAGAACGTTCAAATAGAGAACGTAAGTCTGCAGAACAGTCCTTTCTGGACCACCCATATCTACAATAGCGAATTTGTAAGGCTCTTCAATCTCCATATCAACAGTTTCGGCAAGCCCGCCGATGCAGCAGGTCCCAGTACCGATGCCATCGATCTCGACGTAGTCAAGAACATTCACGTGAAAGGTTGTTACATCTCCGTCAATGACGACGGCATCGCGATGAAGGGAGGCAAAGGCCCCTGGGCCGATGACCCGACCAAGACAGAAGGCAACGGAGGCAACGAGAACGTAATCATTGAAAACTGCGACTTCGGTCCTGCGACCCACAGCTGCCTCACCCTCGGAAGCGAGTCCATCTATGACCACAACGTGGTAATGCGCAATTGCAGCATCAACTGCCCCGAAGGAATACTCTTCCGCCTCAAGATGCGCGGAGACACACCCCAGCAGTATGAATACACCACCGTGGAGAATTGCAACGGTACAGCAAAGTATTTCTTCTATGTACAGCCTTGGAGCCAGTTCTTCGATCTCAAGGGACGTCAGGATCCTCCTATGTCCTACGGAGACCACATAGCTATGAAGAACTGCAAGGTGGATTGCGATGTCTTCTTCAACGTCGGCAAGAACGATGACCAGTACAAACTCACCAACTTCCACTTCGAAAACCTCGATATCCGGGCTTCCAAGAAACCCGAATTCACCCCTGAGGTGGTTGAGAACTTCACAGTCCTGAATGTCAAAGTCAATGAATGATTTGATTTTGAGATTCACCAAGATCATTGAATAAACCGAACGTTATCTTTAGTAAATCTCAAAAAATAAC
>DCIN01000006.1:22202-45396 GCA_002315815.1 Bacteroidales bacterium UBA1725
AACTTATTTTTTTCTCTTTACTTATCAAATGAAAAGTATTCTCGGAATAGGCAATGCTCTGACCGACATTCTTGCCATCTTGCCGGACTCCTCCCTGTTGGAACGCTTCCATCTCCCGCCCGGGAGTATGCAGCACGTGGATATGGAAACAGGTGACGAAATATGGAATATGCTCAGACCTCTCGGAGTCCACTACGTGGCCGGGGGGTCAGCAGCCAACACAATAACCTGCACATCGATACTCGGAATGCCTTCGGGTTACATAGGCAAGATAGGTGACGATGAACTCGGCCTGCTCTTCAAAAGCGACGAAGAACAGTACGGTGTGAAATGCACTCTCCTCAAGGGAACACACTCATCCGGAAGGTCAATGGTTTTCGTGACTGAAGCCAACGCCGAAAGGACCTTTGCCGTGTATCTCGGAGCAGCGCTGGAACTCGTGCCCGAAGATTTGAAACCCGAATATTTCGAAGGATACGATTATTTTCATATCGAAGGATATCTTGTTCAGAACCAAGCGCTTATACGCAAGGCGGTGCAGATGGCGAAAGAGGCTGGATGCACAATATCCATAGATATGGCTTCATATAATGTCGTCGAGTCCAACAATGCTTTTCTCCACGACCTGGTGGGAAAATATGTGGACATAGTATTTGCCAACGAAACCGAATCCAAAGCCTACACCAAAATCTCCGACCCGAGGCTCGCACTTGACGAGATTGCCCGCCAGTGCCACATCGCAGTGGTGAAAATCGGCAAGAACGGCAGCTGGGTCAAGAGTGGTGACGAAGTGCATTTCATCGAATCTTGGCCGGGAACAGCCGTTGATGCCACCGGTGCAGGTGATACTTATGCAGCCGGCTTCCTCTACGCACATTCTCTCGGTCTGCCTCTGAAGGCTTGCGGAGAGACAGGCTCCATCATCGCGGCCAAAGTCGTCGAAGTCATCGGCACCAAAATCGACATTCCAAGATGGAAAACTGCCAAGGCTGAAATCAGAGACCTGATATCAAGATACTAAAAGCTTTAACCGGATGGATCTTCTTGTCAAGAAACTCATCAGAAAGATTGTACTGAAACGAAACCGAAGTCCTTTGAACACCGGACTGACTCCTTTGTCGGAAATCAGGACAGCAGTGGTGCTGATAGACGGGAGTGAAACCGAATCCCAGCTTGCAGCAAGCGAAGTCAAGAAATTCTTCGGCTGCAAAAAGATTGAAGTGATGACAATCTGCCCCACCAAAGAGGATTTCGACTGGCTCGGCAGATTAAAACGAAAGCTCAGGCCTGACGAAGGCAATTTTCTGAAAGCTGATATTTTCATCTCCCTGTTTTCAGGGAGAAACTTTGCTGTGGACTACGAATCCCTATGCTCAAGAAGTGTTTTCAAGGCCGGGTGCTGTAAGATGCCACAGAAAACATTTGACCTGACCGTAACCAGCCCGGAAGGTTCCGTGGCCAATTGTCAGTCAGAATCATTCCGGCAACTCGCCGGCATTTTGAATATGATAAGATGAACCGTAAATCCGAATTCGCTTTCAACGCCCTCAAGGGCTTCGGTATGGGGGCAGGCAGCGTCACTCCTTGTGTCTCAGCCGGTACCATAGCCCTGCTGACAGGAATTTATCCCAAACTGATAGACTCGCTGGATGCCCTTGGAAACGGCAGGACCTGGAAAGCATTCTTTTCCGGTCATTTCAAAGAGTTCTGGAATCTCATCGGAGGCACTTTCCTGCTCTCCCTGTCCCTCGGTTTTGTCGTCAGCATACTCGCCCTTGCAAAATTGGCAGTATGGGGACTCTCATACTGGCCGGTACAGACCTGGTCGTTTTTTTTCGGACTCATAGTGGCATCCACTGTCCTGCTTCTGATTGGAATCAAGGGCTTCAGACCTGTTGACTGTTTTTTCATCATCGCAGGAGCCGGACTCGGAATAGGAGTGTTCCAACTCAGTCCGAATGAATCTCCGGACAGTCTGCTGTACATCTTCATCTGCGGAGCCGTCTCGGTATGCACAATGGTGCTCCCGGGAATTGCCGGCAGTTTTGTGCTGCAGATAATGGGTAAGTATGAGTACATTATGAAAGCCCTGGATTTCCAGAACCCCGACTGGGACGTGCTTCTGGTATTCGGATGCGGTTGCGTGGTCGGTATTCTCGCCTTCTCCAAATTTCTCAAATGGCTTATGAGCAAGTGGGAGAAAGCCACTCTGCTCGTGCTTGTCGGATTCGTAGCCGGGTCGCTTTTGAATATCTGGCCCTATAAGGATATGCAGAATCTGGCCGACGCCCAATTCCTCAGGACTGGAATACAGAGCCCTCTCGATCTGCAGATTCCAGGAGCTGTCCTTTGGTGTATGACAGGAATTGCACTTGTGGCTGCAATCAGACTTCTCTCCTCAAGGCTCAAGAAGAGGGTATAAGAAAAGAAAGGAAAGGATGAGAATGAGGATGAGAACGAGAAAGGATATTCCGAACGAAGTGCTTTTGCCCGAAATAGGACATCTGCTGGATGAAGGGAAAGAGGTTATCATCACGGCAAAAGGCAACAGTATGCTTCCTTTCATCCGTTCCGACAGGGATAAGGTCAGGCTTGTAAAGAGAGTTGAAGTGAAGCGTGGTGACATAGTTCTCGCCAAAACCCTTACCGATTCCTTCGTTCTTCATAGAGTGATTGATTCTGAAGGAGATATACTCAAGCTTATGGGAGATGGGAACATAAGGGGCACTGAGAAATGTCGCAGGGAGGACGTACTGGGGACAGTGGCGGCAATCATCGGCCCCGCAGGCGGAGAGAAGATACCGGGAAACGGCAGGTGCTGGATGATGCTCAAACCCTTCAGAAGGTATATTCTGGGAATATACAGGAGACTTTTGTTTATTCGATAGATATGAGACTTAAGGAAGGATTCAAGATTCGCCGGATTGCACAGGACACGTTACTCGTGCCCGAAAGTGCCCGACTTGTCGATTTCAACAAGATGATAGTCCTTAACTCGACTGCCGCCTATCTTTGGGAGGAGCTGTGTGGAAAGGACTTTACAACAGATGATATCGTGGCTCTGCTTCTCTCAAAATATGATGTGGATGAGGAACTGGCCAGAAAGGATGCAGAAAATCTTCTGGTCAAATGGGAAGAAGCCTGTCTGATGGAATAAGAAGATTCGGACAGTTTTTCCGGCCGGCCCGCCTGCGAGTTCTCGTGAGTGTGGTCATAGGCTTTGTGCGCATCGCAGCCTCACTTTCCTTTGTATGGATATGCAAGAATCTGGTGGACACCGCGACAGGAAAGAGCGACGCGGACTTCGGTCCCGGCGTGTGCATATTGTTGTGCATCATCACAGTGCAGATTCTCAGCAATCTCGCTTCAAACTGGTGGGAGAAAAGGAACATAGTGCTTACTTCCAATAAGATAAGGTTCGACTGTTTCTCTTACGTTCTCAAGAGCAGATGGGATGGACAAGACAAATTCCATAGCGGAGACGTAACCAACAGGCTTGAGGAGGATGTAAGAGTCATCACCGAATTGGTATGCACAAGGATTCCCGATGTAGTAGTGACTTTCAGCCAGCTTGTTGCTGCCTCAATATATCTCACATCAATGGCACCTCAACTTTTGTGGCTGCTACTGGGTCTGATGGTTGTGGGAGTGGTCGGTTCCCGCCTTTTCTTCAGGACTCTCAGGAAACTCACTGAAAAAATACGCGAAGCTGAAAGCACCGAACAGCAGCACATTCAGGAAAATATTCGCAACAGGCTGCTCGTTCTCACGATGACTGGCACGGAAAGGGTGCTGACACGTTTGGGCCTCATCCAAAAAGATGTGGCTGGATTTACCGTAAAAAGGCTTGACTACAATGCAGTGGCACGAGGGTTTATGGGTTTCGGCTTTATGGCCGGTTATTCAGCGGCATTTCTCTGGGGCGTATTCGGAATCAAAGACGGCAGCGTGACCTACGGAATGATGACTGCATTTCTGCAGCTTGTGGGCCAGATTCAGAAGCCGGTGGCAGATCTGGCAAGGCACGTACCGGCGTTCATCCACGCCATCACCTCCAACGAAAGGCTCCTCGAGCTCACTGACCTTCCTCTAATGGAAGATGGCGGAATGGTAATGCTGGATGAAGCACCAACCATTGCATTCACAAACGTATCCTATACTTATCCCGGCAGAGATGAAAAAGTGCTGGACAATTTCAACTTCACCTTCAAGGCCGGTGAACTCACTGCCATCTGCGGAGAGACAGGAGCCGGTAAGAGCACTCTGGTGAGACTGGCAATGGGGATGTCCCGACCTGACGAGGGAACGGTGACTTCATATCCGCTTTGCAACTATATGTATGTTCCTCAGGGAAACAGTCTTATGAGCGGAACCATCAGAGAGAACCTGCTTCTGGCAGATGAATGTGCGGACGATGAAGATATGAAGAAAGTCCTGCACACAGCAGTGGCAGATTTCGTCCTCTCTCTTCCGAAAGGTCTGGACAGCCGTTGCGGAGAGGACGGAAGCGGCCTCAGCGAAGGTCAGGCGCAACGCATTGCCATAGCACGCGCCCTCCTGCACAAAGGCGGAATACTGATAATGGACGAATCCACATCCGCCTTGGATACAACGACGGAAGAAAGGCTTCTCGAAAATATAATAAAAGAATATCGCGGCAGGAAAACAATATTGTTCGTATCCCACCGCGAAAAAATTGCAGATTGTGCTGACTCCGTCTGCAGCTTATTTCACAAGGCCTGAGAAGCCGAGAAAAGCCATAGCCATAATGCTCACCGTAATGAGAGCTATTGGAAGGCCCTTGAATGACTTGGGTACGTCATTACCTGCAAGATGTTCCCTGAGTCCGGCAAAAAGAATCATTGCAAGTCCGTAGCCAAGAGAAGTAGCCAGCGCGTAAACTGTTGCCTCTCCCAGATTGAGCATATGCGGAGCAGCACCGGAAAAGCTGAACTCCTTGGTAACCACTGTTATCGCAACGCCAAGCACCGCACAGTTGGTAGTTATCAATGGCAGGAAGATGCCGAGAGCCTGATAGAGCGAAGGGCTTATTTTCTTGAGCACAATCTCCACCATCTGGACCAGAGCCGCAATCACAAGTATGAATGCAATGGTCTGGAGGAATTCAAGATTGAAGGGCCTGAGAAGATACTGGTTTACCAGATATGTCACAATGGTGGCCAGCGTAATCACGAAGCATACCGCACCTGACATTCCCGTAGCCGTAGACAATTTGTTGGACACGCCCAGGAAAGGACATATCCCCAAAAACTGGGCAAGGAGTATATTGTTGACGAATATCGCCGATATCACTATAATGATATATTCCATAACTACTAAGTACTACTGCTTCTTCAAGAATTTATTGAACAGGACCATAAGGTAACCCAACACCATAAATGCACCCGGTGCCATAATGAAGGCCAGAATGCCGTCTCCGGGAATGAACTTGCAACCGAATACTGAGCCGCTGCCCAGTATCTCGCGTATGATACCTATCACCATAAGGGAAAGTGTAAAACCAATGCCTATTCCTATGCCGTCTAGTGTCGAGTCGAGAACCGAGTTTTTGTTGGCGAATGCCTCGGCACGACCGAGAACTATGCAGTTGACCACGATAAGAGGTATGAAAAGACCGAGTGTTGAATACACTTCGGGAACGAAGGCCTGCATCAACAGCTGAAGTGCTGTCACGAAGGTGGCAATCACGACTATATAGACGGGTATATGCACCTTGTCTGGCACAAGCGGGGATATGAGAGAGATGAAGATGTTCGAGAGTATCAGCACGAACATAGTGGCCAGACCCATTTCAAGGCCGTTCAAGGCCGAAGTGGTGGTTGCAAGTGTCGGACACATTCCGAGCACTAGAACGAAAGTAGGGTTTTCCTTGATGATTCCCTTTGTTATTAGTCCGAACTTGCTCATTGCTTTTCCTCCTGAAGTTTGAGAGCCAGTCTGGCCGCATTGGAAACGGCTAGAGTGTAGGCCCTGGAAGTAATGGTGGATGCTGTGATAGCGTCTATGTCGCCTCCGTCCTTCCTGACGGCAAGCTTGCCGGCCACGCTGTCGAAAGACCTGAACTGGTCGATGAAGGAAGACTCAGTCTGGCATTTGGCACCCAGACCCGGAGTTTCTGAATGTGAAAGAACTCTTGTGGCGTGGACGATTCCGCCCGGCTCCACTCCAACCAGTACAGTAAGAGTGCCTCCGAAACCGATAACCGAAGACTTTATGGCCCAGTTGCAGGTGGAGTCATTCACGGTCTGTAAGTAATATTCATATTCTGTCCCATCCAACTCTGCCTTGAGAGGCTCAGGAGAAATCGTCCCCTCCTGAGGAAGAACGAGGGACAGAGCCTCTTGAAGGGCCTTTTTATTCGCCTGTTCTATCGGCTTTTCGGTAAGACTGTAGGTGAATCCGAGGATAGCTGCGCATATCAGGCATACGCCCGTCAGGCAAATCACCATATTCTTTAGAGTAGATTGTGCCGCCATTGTCTATGCCCTCCCGTATTTTTTGTTATGAAACTTCCTGTTGATGAGGGGAACCGCCATATTCATCAGCAGAATCGCGAAACTCATTCCCTCCGGATAGGATCCGAAATAACGTATCAGCATCACTATCAAGCCAATACCTACTCCGTATATGATGCATCCCCATTTGCTCATAGGGGAAGTTACATAATCCGTGGCCATAAAGCAGGATCCAAGAATCATTCCTCCGGTCAGAAGATTGAATGCAGGTCCTGTGAATGTGGACGAATCGATGAGCCAGAAAGTCCCGGAGAAGATAATGACAGTTACGAAAATGGAAAGTGGAATCCATATCTTGACTACACGGCGCACCAGCAGATAGGCAAAACCTATGAGCAGCAGCACGGCGGATATCTCGCCGGCACTTCCGCCTATGTCGAAGAAGAATCTAAGATTGTCTGGAGCATATCCGAGACTGGAGATTTCCGCCATACCTCCTTCTGAGTACTTGCCCAGAAGAGTTGCACCAGATATTGCGTCAGGACAGTTGATGAAGCCTCTGGTGGCAGTCCAGTTCGTCATCTGCTGCGGGAAGGAAATCAGAAGGAACACTCTGGCAGTGATGGCCGGATTGAATACATTCTGGCCTATGCCTCCGAAAGTAAGTTTGGCCACGCATATAGCTATTACCGCTCCAATGAATACTATCCACAGACTGATGCTGGAAGGAAGATTCATTGCAAGCAGCAGTCCCGTCACGGCTGCAGAGAGATCCCCTATAGTGGAAGGTCTCTTGAGCATCCATCTGGTCACTGCCCACTCGAGCAGAACGCAGGACAGCACACTGACCAGAGTGACAAGCAGTTCGGCCCAGCCATAAACAAGTATGGCAAGAATCTGAGCCGGTGCCAGAGCGATAAGCACGTCCCTCATCAGGGATCGTGTGGACACGTCGGCGTGGATGTGCGGGTTGGGTGAAACAAGCAGTTTATCCATATATTTCCACTTTTTCTACTTTTTAACGTTCCTTGATCTGATGATGCCTATTACCTGACCCTTGGCAATGCGGATACGGTCAAGCAGGGGTATGCCAGCCGGACAGCTGTAAAGGCAACATCCACATTCGATGCAGTCGTGAACAGCGTTCTCCTCCAGTCCGGCAAGGTCCCCGGCCTTGATAAGCCTGTAGAGGAGGAAAGGTTCCAGACCCATAGGGCAGGCATCTGCACAGCGGCCGCAGCGGATGCACTGAGTCTCGGCAGGCCGGGCAGTCACTGATTCCGGAAGATATAGTATCGATGACGAGCCCTTGACAGTCGTAGCATCGATGTTGCTCACAGCCTTGCCCATCATAGGACCTCCGCTTATTATCTTGCAGGCTGTCTCCGGAATTCCGCCGGCCTGATTGATGATGAACGAGAGAGGAACACCTATTCTGAAAAGATAATTGTGCTGCATATTCACCGGTACGTTCTCTCCGGTGACGGTAAGGATATTGGTTACAAGGGGCTTGTTCTTCTGGACAGCCTCGTATACGGCAAGGGCTGTACCGACGTTCTGGACAACTGCTCCCACATCTATCGGAAGTCCTCCGGATTTGACCTGACGCCCCATAATGGCATCGATGAGCTGCTTCTCGCCGCCCTGAGGGTATTTCTTTCTGAGTACGCAGACGCTGATGCCGGGGAAGGCAAGGAAGCTCACGGCATCCTTCATCGCCTCTATGGCCTCCGGCTTGTTATCCTCTATGGCTATGACGCAACGGCATCCGCCCAGAACTTTCTGCATAAGCGCTGCACCAACCACTATCTCCTTAGGCCTTTCGACCATAATACGGTAGTCGCTGGTCAGAAAAGGCTCACATTCTGCTCCGTTGACAATAAGGCATTCGGCCTTCTTTCCGGGAGCGGGATTAAGTTTCACGTGGGTGGGAAAAGTGGCTCCGCCAAGACCGACGACTCCGTTGAGCCTTATCTTGTCAAGTATCTCCTCCCGGCTTTCGGGAAGTGCAGTGATGAGTTTTCTGCTGAGGTCTATTCCATCCTCCCACACGTCTCCTTCCACAGCTATCTCCACGTGAGTCTGCCAGTTGCCGGCAATGTCCTTGCGGGGGCCGACGGATTTGACGGTTCCCGAGACCGGAGAATGGACGAAGGCTGATATGAAACCGCCGGGCTCAGCTATCACCTGTCCGGTCCTGACGCTTTCTCCGGGAACCACCAGCGGTTTTGCCGGTGCTCCGAGATGCTGTGCCATAGAGACATAAACCGTATCGGGGAGAGGAAGAACCTCTATGGCGCAACCTCTTGTATCCTTGGAATCATCGGGGTGGATTCCACCGATTCTGAAAGTTTTCTTATTCATTTGTCTGCTCCTTTTCTGCTGGTTTTGCCACAGGCGACGGCTTGGGCGGAAGTACTGGGAAATTCACGGCGTGGATAGCACCGGTAGGACACTCTGCCACACACTTCTTGCAGAGTTTGCACTTGCTGAAGTCTATGTAAGCCAGATTGTTTTCCAGAGTGATTGCATCGTGGGAGCAGACCTTTGTACATTTGCCGCAACCTATGCAGGCAGACAGGCAGGCCTTTCTGGCCACTGCCCCCTTGTCCTTGTTCAAGCAACTTACGTACACCCTCATAGACCTGGGGCCCTTGTTTCTGAGCTCGATGATGTTTTTCGGGCAGGCCTTGACACAGGCTCCGCAGGACGTGCACTTGCTCTCGTCCACCACTGGCAAACCTGTCGCAGCATCCATAGTGATTGCACCGAAGGCACAGGCTTCCACACAATCTCCGCAGCCCAGACAACCAAAGGAACATAGCGTATCTCCGGAATAAAGCGCAGCCTTGACCCGGCAGGAACGGACTCCACCGTATATGTTGGTCACGGGTCTTGCCTCACAGTTGCCGTTGCAACGGACAACTGCCACCCGGGGAAGTTTCTCCGCCATTTCAAAGCCGAGTATTGCGGCGACTTTCTTCATAACCTCATTCCCTCCCACAGGGCAGAAATTCTGGTCGGGATTGGATGCCTTCACGGCAGCATCGGCAAAAGCCCTGCAGCCCGCGAAACCGCATCCGCCACAGTTGGCTCCCGGCATCACCTTCTCAACTTCATCTATTCTGGGATCCTCCTCGACCTTGAATTTCTTGGCTACGAGATAAAGGACCAGGGAAAGAACCAGACCAAGACCCGCAAGAACCACAATGGTCCAAATAAGTGTTGCTGACATTATTGTTTTCTTATCTTAAATATATACTGGTTACTCAATTTGGCGCGCATCAGCCATATTATGAAGTAATAAACGGCCACTGACGCTATGGCGGAGAGTCCCGTACACAACTCCCCGGCCCCCAGAAGAGACATACACGCCATCACTGCCACGAGAATCGCGAGCGGCACCACATAGGCCAACCAAACGGCCTTGTATCCCATAGTCGCCGTGAGCACAACCTCAACATCGTCGCCGGGCGAGAGATTGTCCCATCCGGAACCGGGTACAGTCACCGTCTTGACTTTGGATTCAGCCAGACCGCACAATCCTCTGGCGTGACAGGATCCACAAGCGGATTCGGAAACTATCTCAACATCCACCGTACCGTCCCCGGAGATTCCGACAACCTTACCACGATGTGTGATATCCCTACTCGAACTCATTGGATTCCATATTCATCGCCGAGTCATAAGACATCTGCCCCGCACGTATGTCCAGAGCATCATTCATCTCGACAAACTTGATTTCACCGCTGCGGAAGGTCATATCTATCTCGCCCGTTTCGCCGTTGCGGTGCTTGGCTATTATTATCTGTGTCTTGTCCCTGTCTTCGGGATTTTCGCTGAGCCCGACAAAGTCGGGTCTGTGGATGAAAATCACCATATCGGCATCCTGCTCTATGGAACCGGACTCCCTGAGGTCTGAGAGCTGGGGCTTTCCTCCTCCGCCCTGACGCTGAACTGCCTGTCGGGAAAGCTGGGACAGAGCGATGATGGGTATGTCGAGCTCCTTGGCCGTGGCCTTGAGAGTGCGGGAGATGGCCGCTACCTCCTGCTCACGCATTCCTCTCAATTCCGAAGGACCCTGCATAAGCTGAAGATAATCCACTATGATAAGCCTCACGCCCTTGTTCTTCACAAGATTCTTGGCCTTGGTACGGAACTCCATCAGCTGAAGGCTGGGAGTGTCGTCAATATAGAGAGGGGCTTGGGACAGTGCCTTGAGCTTGTACTCGAGCTGTTCCCATTCATAAGGTTCCAGTTTGGACCCTCCCTTTATCTTGTCGGCACTGAGACCTGATTCAGAGGTCATAAGACGCTTGGCAAGTTGAAGCGCCGACATTTCCAGAGAAAAGAATGCCACCGGCATATGATGGTCGACAGAAGCGTTCCTCGCAAGGTTCAGCGAAAAGGCTGTCTTTCCCACCGATGGTCTCGCGGCGAGTATTATGAGATCAGACCTCTGCCAGCCCTGGGTGACTCTGTCTATGGATTCGAAACCGGAAGGGACACCGTTGAGACCTGTACTCTTCTGAGCCTCCTCAATATCGGACATCGCTTCGTTGATGATTGCTCCGATTTCCTGCACATCCTTGCGGACATTGCTCTGAATGGCATTGTAAATCTTGCTCTGAGCCCCGTCGATAAGTTCATCAACCTTAACGGAGTCGTCGAAGGAGTCCTTGAGAATCTCATAGGAAGCTGTTATCAGCTCACGCTGTATCGTCTTCTGTTTGAGAATCTTGACATAATACTCGATATGTGCGGCAGAGGCGACTTTCTGAGAAAGGTCTGCAAGCACCACGGACCCCCCCACGGCCTCGAGATTGCCCTGCTCCTTGAGTTTGGCACTCACGGTGATGATGTCCACGGACGTATGCTCACTCACGAGCGATGACATCGCGGAGAAAATCATCCTGTGTCTGGGGTCATAGAAGCAGGACGGCGAAAGTTCCTCAAGTGCCTGATCCACGCAGGACGGCTCGAGCAACATAGCACCGAGCACAGCCTCTTCGACATCGAGAGCTTGAGGAGGTTTGTTGCCTATCTCAAGCCCGATATTGTCAAGATCGACCTGCCGATCCTTCTTGCGAGTATTTTTGGAACTGCTGTCCGGCATTACATTTCAGGAGAGACAATGATTCTTCCGCAATGTTCGCAGATAACCAGTTTCTTTCCGGAATTGATGTCAATGATGCGCTGCGGAGTGATGGCGCTGAAGCATCCTCCACAGGAATCCTCGTTCACAAGACCTACCACAGCCTGATGGTTGCGTACGCTTGAACGGATGCGCTCGTATGCGCTTAGAGTGCGCTCGTCGATACGTGACGCACAGGCATCGCGCCCGGCACGGAGTTTTTCCTCTTCTCCTGCAGTGGACTCGACTATCACAGCAAGTTCGTCCTTCTTGGCCTGCAGGTCATCCTCGCGGATGAGAATCCTGTCAGAAATCTTGGCTATATCCTGTTTTTTGGCCTCTATGGCCTCCCTGGCTTCCCTGATGTTCTTCTCAGCGATGGCCCTGAGGAGAGTCGTGTTCTCGATTTCCTTGTTGATGGAATCGTATTCGCGGCTGTTGGCCACGTTTACAAGCTGCTTGTTGTATTTGTCAACATCCGAATCAAGTTCCCCAATATGAGCATTGTTCTGCTCTATGTTCTGCCTGTATCCGTCGATGATTTCCTCAAGATGGGAACATTTGGCTTTGAGGGACCCTATCTCGTCCTCGAGGGATGCAACCTCGTCGGGAAGTTCACCGCGCAGCTGCACGATTCTGTCTATCTCGTTGTCCGCCTCCTGGAGTTCATAAAGTGTACGGAGTTTTTCCTGTGTGTCCTGCTCGTTCTCCGCAAACGACTTGCGGAGAGAAAGAAATGTTTCGCGCTCGTCTACCGGAGCCTGGACTTTTGTTGTTTTCTTGGTACTGGCCATATCTCAGTTAATAATGAACGGCAAAGTTATGAATAAAATAGGTGAAACGAAAAATTAAGTGAATCTCAAAAAGCAAGTTGGTAAAGTCAAATTGAATCCTTGACCTCCACAAGCTGAGCCCTTATCGCCTTGAGGGACTCCAGAACCTTCACCCTCCCCTCCACGGAAGCACGGTCGGCGGTGAGACGGCGGGCTGCACCGTCCAGGCTCAGGCCGGTGTCCTTGACCAGATAATGAATCTGGCAGAGAATCTCCAGATCCTCCGCCGAATACAGGCGATTGCCCTTGGCGTTTCTCTCAGGCTTGATGAAGCGCGAGAATTTTTCAGACCAGAAACGGACGAGAGAAACCGGCTCCGAAATCCGCTGTGCAACCTCACCTATGCTGTAGTACAATTTCTGCATTCTCTTGTCAATTCATTTATTGTCCGATCAGTCCATTGATTGTCTCGTATCGGCTGACATCCGCACCATATTGACGTATTCATAGGGGCCTACGGATGCAAAGAAATAATTGACGGGGTCGGCCACCACCCCGTGGAGATAAATTTCGTAATGCAGGTGCGGGGCAAAGGAATTACCCGTAACTCCCACCGTACCAATCTTATCGCCGGCCTTGACCTTCTGACCGTTCTTCACATATCTGGCTCCCAAGTGCGAGAAAACTGTTTCATACCCTCCTTCGTGGCTCAGTCTCACCATAGTGCCCATAGTTCCCGACATCGTCTGAGACTGGAGGACGACGCCGTCGGCCGGGGCGTAAACCTCAACTCCGGTGGGAGTCATCAGGTCAATGCCGTTGTGCCGTGCCATAGTCTTGTAGAATGGATTGTATCTGTCGCCGACCGAAGCACCGACTCTGGTGAAGCTGATGTCCGAAACAGGCATTTTCATAGGTGGCAGGGCAAGCGAGTCCGAAGCCAGCATTCCCGCGATTCTGCGGAAATTATCCTCCACGGCATCGGCTCTGGAGAAAAGCTTGTCAGCCTTGTCACTGGTGTAAAGAGCCAGTCTTTCCGGCGCTACCGTGTCGGAGGCGGACACCTCATAACCCGTCCCGGATGAATTCATATCCGGGGATTGCGAATGGAACACCTGCCTGTATATTTCTTCGTCTTTATGCTGCAAGGCGGCTATGGCTTCTTCCAAGCGGATTTTCCGGCTTTCGAGTATGGGAACGGTCTGCCTGCTGATCACATTCTCTCTCCATAACCTGCGCTCGGTCCCTGTGCTGAAAAACAAGGCAATCACAATATAAGATGCCACAAATACAGCAAAAGTCACGGCCACGAACACCAGAATGTTCCTGATGATTGCAGCCCCTCCCAGCCTTACCTTTCGCAGACTGATGCTGCCGAAGTCGAATTCAAATTTTTTCATCTCACTTTTTCTCTCTCTTCAGCAGTTCGGAAGTGCTTTCCATCTTGCCCAGCGTGGATTCCGCCGCTCGTTTGTCTATCATCGAAACATATTCGTCCACAGGCTGGTCCATATCGAAGAAGTTTCCCGGCTTGACATTCTTCCCCCTGTATATCACCTCGTAATGAAGATGTGGCCCGGTGGACTTGCCGGTGCTTCCCACTGTAGCAATCCTGTCTCCCCTTTCGACCTTGACCCCTTTCTGCACCTCCACCGTATTGAGATGTGCATAGAGAGTCCTGTACCCGTAACCGTGATTGATGACAAGTACATTGCCATAGCCGCTTCTGGAGAAATGCACGGACTCCACCACCCCGCCTCCGGTAGCGTACACCGGGGTACCCTTTTTTGTTGCGAAATCCTGCCCCTTGTGAAAGGCTCTGCGGCCATAAACCGGATCCGACCTGTAGCCGAAACCGCTGCTGAGCCTGTATTCCCCGGTCCTGGGCACTATGGGAGACACTGCAGGGATGCTGGCAGCGATATCCCCCGCCTCTCTGGACACGATACCTACCTCGTCGAGTGCGACACTCTGCCGGCAAGTCCTCTCCTCGAGTTCTTTCATTCTGAATTCCAGCATTCTCAAACCGACACCGGCTCCTTCGTCTTCCATTTCCTTCATCCTGGCGGAAAGTGATGGAGACAGCTGCACCCCGCGTTCAATTTCGGCAAGTCCGTATATGGTGCGGAACACGTCGTTGTCCCTCTCCTCCAGTGCGGACAGGACGAGTTCGCATTTTTCCATTTCCCTGAGTAGCCTTTCCGTTTCCCCCGACCAGCGATCATTCTCGGCCTGAAGGATTGCTGTCTTGGGCAGGGTGAAACCGAAGACAGCAGTGAAAATCCAGAAATAGAGGATGACCATCGCAAACGTCGCCACAATGAGAACCGCGAACCTCAGAGACCTGTAAAGGGCGGATTCACGGGCGGATTCGAATTCCAGTGTGGCGGGATTGAATATCAACTTGCTCCTCATCCCGGCAAATATACTTTTTTTTCGTGATTTATTGTAAATTTGCGGGATATATACAATACAACGAAATATGACTTCCAAAGAGATCAGACAGCAGTTTCTGGACTTCTTCGCATCTAAAGGGCACAATGTGGTACCCTCTTCACCGATGGTCGTCAAGGATGACCCCACCCTAATGTTCACCAATGCAGGAATGAATCAGTTCAAGGATATCTTCCTGGGCAACGCCAAGGCCAAGTTCTATCGTGCGGCCGATTCGCAGAAATGTCTGCGCGTTTCGGGCAAGCACAACGACCTTGAGGAAGTCGGACACGACACATACCACCACACAATGTTCGAGATGCTGGGCAACTGGAGCTTCGGAGACTACTTCAAGACCGAAGCCATTGACTGGGCCTGGGAACTCCTGACCGAAGTGTACAAGATAGACAGCAGCCTGCTGTACGCCACCATATTCGAGGGCTCTGACGAATGCCCTCAGGATGATGAGGCCAGACAGACCTGGCTCAAACACCTCCCCGAAGACCATATCGTTCTCGGCAACAAGCACGACAATTTCTGGGAAATGGGTGACACCGGTCCCTGCGGCCCCTGTTCCGAGATTCATATTGACATCCGCACCCCTGAGGAGAAGGCTTCTGGAATACCCGGACGTGATCTGGTGAACCAGTCCGACCCCCACGTGATAGAAATATGGAATCTCGTGTTTATGCAGTATCAGAGGATGGCTGACGGTCATTTGGAGTCGCTTCCTGCAAAGAACATCGATACGGGTATGGGCTTCGAGCGCCTCTGCGCCGTACTTCAGGGAAAGAACTCCAACTACGACAGCGATGTGTTCACGGGAATGCTCGCCGAAATAGCTGCGATTTCCGGTCACAGATACGGAGAAAGTGAAGACGTGAGCGTGGCTATGCGTGTGATTGCAGACCACATTCGAGCCATCAGCTTCTCCATCGCCGACGGTCAATTGCCATCCAACGTAAAAGCCGGATACGTGATAAGAAGAATTCTGCGCCGCGCAGTACGTTACGGCTACACCTTCCTCGGACTGTCTGAGCCCTTCCTCTGCCGCCTTGTACCACAGCTCATCAGCGATATGGGAGAAGCATATCCCGAAATCAAGGAGCAGGAGAAACTCATAGAGAACGTCATCAGGGAGGAGGAAATGGCTTTCCTGCGCACTCTGGACAGGGGCATCAAGTTCATCGCGGACTATATGGCGGTCCACAAGGACGACACCGACAAGACAGTGGCCGGTGTGAATGCCTTCACCCTCTACGACACCTTCGGCTTCCCAATCGACCTCACCCAGCTCATAGCATCCGAGAATGGATTCTCCGTGGATATGGATGGGTTCAGGGCAGAGCTCCAGAAGCAGAAGGACCGTGCCCGCAACGCCACCGCCAACGAATTCGGCGACTGGGTGGATTTCTATCCGGGAGAAGTGGAGTTCAAGGGCTACGACAAGCTCGAATACGTGGACGTACGCCTTCTCAAGCACAGGACAGTGGTCCAGAAGGGCAAGACCCTCTACCAGCTCGTATTCAACTACACCCCCTTCTATGCAGAGAAGGGAGGAGAGGTGGGAGACACCGGATATATCGTCTCTGCCGACGGCGAGAAAATCAACATCCTCAATACATTAGAAGAAAATAAACTGATAGTTCACATTGCAGAGAAGATTCCGGACAACTGCCGCGGACTATTCAAACTCCACGTAGATGAGGCAAGGCGTCTGGCCATCGCCAACAACCATACCGCCACCCACCTTCTGGATCAGGCCCTCCGCGAGATACTCGGCACCCACGTACAGCAGAAGGGTTCGTTCGTGGGACCCGATTATTTCCGTTTCGACTTCTCCCATTTCGCCAAACTCAGCGACGACGAACTCCAGAGAGTGGAAGTCCGTGTGAACGAACTCATCCGTGCCAACTACCGCAGAGAGGAGAACCGTCACGCGACTATGGACGAAGCCCGGGAGATGGGTGCGATAGCTCTGTTCGGAGAGAAGTACGGAGACAGGGTGCGAGTAATCAAGTTCGGAGACTCCGTGGAACTTTGCGGAGGCTGTCACTCTGATGCAACCGGGCAGATAGGTCTGTTCAAGATAGTGAGCGAAAGTGCCGTGGCCGCAGGCGTGAGAAGAATAGAGGCCGTGAGCGGTACAGGTGCGCTGAACAAGGTCAAAGAGGAGGAGGACACTCTGCGCGACATCAGAAGCCTGTTCAACAACGCCCCCAACATTCTTTCCGCAATCAACAGGCTCATTGCAGACAATGCGCAGTACAAGAAAGTTGCTGAGGAGGACGAGAAGAAGAGGGCCAACCATCTGGCACACGATCTTGCAGACCACGCCAAGACCACGGCAAACGGAATAAGACTTGTGGAATACAGGGAGACAAAACGAAACCCCGTTCTCGTGCGCAATATCGCTTCCATCGTGCAGAAGGACGCACTCAACACAGTATTCGCTGCGGCCTTTGAGTACGAAGGCAAGCCCAATCTCATACTCGCCTATACAAACGATCTCGTAAAATCGGGCCGCAATGCAGGGGCCGATATACGCGATGCTGCCAGATTCATTCAGGGAGGAGGAGGAGGACAGGCAGGACTTGCTACCGCCGGCGGAAAGGACTGCTCAGGACTCAACAAGGCACTTGACGCACTCATTTCCAAACTGTAACGGATGAAGAAGTTCGACCGCTTCATACTCAAGTCTTTCATAGGACCGTTCATCGCCATCCTCTGTGTGGCGGTGTTTGTCCTCGTGATGCAGTTCATCTGGGTATATGTGGACGAACTTGTAGGCAAAGGACTTGGATTCGGGGTCATACTCGAATTTATGATGTGGGGCGGTTGCACGATACTCTATCTGGCCATACCTCTGGCCACCCTTCTGTCATCGATGATGGTTGTGGGGCAGATGGCGGAAAACAAGGAGTTGATGGCCATCAAGGCCTCCGGAGTATCTTTCGGAAGGGTTATGCTGCCTCTTGTCGGTGCTGCGCTTGTGATAAGTATTCTGGCGTTCTTTTCCGGCAACAATCTGGCCCCCAAGGCATTCAACGAGATTATGACCCTCAGGCAGGATATCAAGAGCACCAAGAGTGAAATCAAGATTCCACTGGGTGTATTCTACGACGGCATTGAGGGCTATGTCCTGCGGATAAATGAAAAGAAGGACAACGGCACGATGACAGGAGTGATGGTCTATGATCATACGGGAAACGCCGGCAACACCACCCTGTCGATTGCGGATTCTGCAACGATAAAAATGTCATCGGACAAATCATATCTGATTTTCAGCCTCTTCAATGGTTCAAATTATCAGGAGACAAACAAGATACAGTATCGAGACACCAATTTGAGGTTGGAAAGAATCAATTTCCGCAAGCAGGAACTGGTGATAAAGCTGAACAACTACAGTTTTGAGAAGTCAGATTCGGTGCGCTATGGAGAAGACAGCAGGTCAATGGGAATCAATCAGTTGAAGCAAGAATCGGACACCCTTCTCCGGAGAATCGAACTGGCCCATCCCGATGCCTTCAAGGCCTTGTCATCCGACAAACTGCTGCGAAAGGCCAATCAGCTTGACACTGCAATGCGATCCAAATCCGCGAATTGGTTTCACGAAGACGAATTCCTGCACTGGCGATCCTCCAATGATGCCAAAGAAGCATATTCTGCGGCAGTAAGGGCCGCAAACCTATACTGTACGGAGATAACGATCAATTGTGGCAGAATCGACCAGAGCAACTTCTTCCTGCGCCTTATGAAGATAGGACTGTTCAAGAAGTTCGCCCAGGCGCTTGCCTGTCTGATACTCTTCTTCATCGGCGCCCCGCTCGGAGCATTGATAAAGAAAGGCGGACTGGGAGTCAGTGCCATTGTATCCGTTCTCTTCTTTATGTTGTACTGGGTGGTGGACATATCCGGCACCAAACTGGCAAACAACGGGACCATCACCCCCGCACTCGGAATCTTTATCTCCGCACTGGTGCTGGGGCCGATAGGATGGTTCCTGACCAAGAAAGCAATAGAGGATTCGGACATTTTCAGCAATATGGATTCCTTCAAGATAATGGTGCGGAAACTTTGGAGCAAAATATTCAGGTTCTTCAAACCTATGCGGATAGTGTATATGGGCACCCCTGAATTCGCAGTGGCTCCGCTTGTCAGGCTGATTGCTCACGGGTACAAGATTGTGGGTGTGGTGACGGTGGCGGACAAGCCCAGCGGACGCGGCCTGAAGATGAACGAGAGCCCGGTGAAGCAGTATGCCGTGGCTCACGGCATCCCCGTTCTTCAACCCGTCAAGCTTAAAGATCCTGATTTCCTGAAACAGTTGTCAGCCTGGAAAGCGGATCTCTTCGTGGTTGTAGCATTCAGAATGCTGCCGGAGGAAGTCTGGAAGATGCCACATCTGGGAACATTCAACCTCCACGCTGCACTTCTGCCCCAGTACCGTGGCGCAGCCCCCATCAACTGGGCCGTAATCAACGGAGAGAAAATCACCGGTGTGACCACCTTTATGATTGACCATAATATTGACACCGGAGGAATCATTTTCAGACAGGAATGCAGAATAGACCCTGAAGACAATGCCGGAGACATACACGACAAACTGATGACGGCGGGCTCCGCCCTGGTGGTCCAGACCGTCCAGAGCATATTGGAAGGCACTGTGGAGCTGAGGACACAGCGATCCTTCATTCAGGGGTCCGAAGTGCTCAAATCCGCCCCGAAACTGACCAGGGAAACCTGCCGGATAAACTGGAATTCAAATACCGTCACAGTACACAATCTGATTAGAGGTCTTTCACCCTATCCGGCCGCATTCACGGAGATTATTTCCGGCGAAGAAGGAGCCTCACCCATACAGATGAAGATATTCCGGACAGAGATAGGAGAACCCTGCGATGGATGCACTCCCGGAACCATTTTGAGCGACGGTAAAACCGGGATAAAGATTGTCACTGCAAACGGCAGCCTGTCGGTTCTGGAACTCCAGTTGCAGGGCAAGAAGCGTATGGGCGTGGAGGAATTCCTGCGCGGCTTCCGGGGGATAGAAAGATATAAATGCATATAAAACAATATGTTACGTAAAACAAGAATCATTCTTGCAGCATTGTTCCTTATTGGAATCACATTGCTCTGCGTGGGCGTAGGTGCTCAATGGTGGGGCTGGATGGCCAAACTTCAGTTCCTGCCATCCTGTCTCGCCCTGAATCTTGCGGTGATTGTCGGCATCACTCTGCTCACTCTTCTGTTCGGGCGTATCTACTGCTCGGTAATCTGCCCTATGGGCGTATTCCAGGACTTTGTCATCTGGCTTCGCAGGAAGACAGGACATCTGTTCCACAAGACCAAGAAATTCGAGTTCAGCAAAGAACGCAAGATTTCGAGATACATAGTCCTCGGCATTCTGGTTGCGGCACTGGTCACAGGGACCCAGTTCATTGTTGCTCTGATAGCCCCTTACAGTGCCTATGGAAGAATCGTGAACAGCATAGCCGGACTTTCTTCGGGACAAAGCATAGCACCGGCTCTTCTGATTACTGCCTCCGTCACCCTCATCGCAATAGTGCTCTGCGCCTGGCTCTGGGGACGCGCATACTGCAACAACGTCTGCCCCGTGGGCACGGTGCTGAGCCTGTTCAGCCGCTTCTCACTTTTCCGCCCGACAATCAACACCGACAAATGCATCAACTGCGGCAAATGCGGGCGCGACTGCAAGGCTTCCTGCATTGACACTTTCAATCACAAGATAGACTACACAAGGTGTCTGAGTTGCTTCGACTGCCTTGACAACTGCAGCAGCGGAGCGATAAAATACCGTTTGGCCTGCACAAAGAAAACGAAGGCGGCGGAAGAAACCTCCGACAACGGAAAAGACGGTACCGAAGGCAGTGACAACGGCCGCAGACAGTTCATACTCACAACAGCCCTGCTCGGCGGAGCCGCCATCAGCGCTGCGGCCCAGAGCAAGCATCTGGACGGAGGACTGGCGGAAGTGACCCCGAAGCAGAACCCTGAGAGAAGTGAACGACTAGTTCCTTTCGGATCCAGAGGAGTTGAAGACTTCTATTCCCGTTGCACAGCCTGCCAGCTCTGCGTAAGCGCGTGCCCTAACGGAGTACTGCGTCCGTCCACCGACCTCAAACATCTTCTTCAGCCGGTGATGGGCTACGAAAAAGGTTACTGCCGTCCGGAATGTACAGAATGTTCGAAGGTCTGCCCTTCCGGGGCAATACTGCCAATCAGCAAGGAAGAGAAGCTGATAACACACATCGGCCGCGCCACTCTCAAACTCGAACTTTGCCTTTCGGCAAAGGGTGAGGCACGCTGCGGCAACTGCTCACGTCACTGCCCGGTTGGAGCCATAAGAATGGTCAGAAACGAATCCGGAATGATGATTCCAGTCGTGAACGAAGAACTATGCATAGGCTGCGGCGCCTGCGAGAACCTCTGCCCCAGCCGTCCAATAAGCGCAATAACAGTCAACGGACTCTCTGTACACCATGAATAGAAGAGATTTCATAAAGAAAGCAGGTCTGGGCACAGCAGCCCTTGGACTTGCAGCCTGTGCTCCCGGCAAAGGAAGCGACATTATCCTCAATCAGGAAGAATCCACGAAATCCCTGGACGGCAAGATGGCCCAGCACTATCCCGGAGTCGGTCTTCTCGGCTACGGTTGTATGCGCTGGAAGATGAACAGGGGCGAAGACGGAAAGGAAGTCATTGACCAGGAGGATGTAAACCGCCTTGTGGACTACGCCCTCGAACACGGAGTCACCTACTTCGACTCCGCACCGGTTTATCTGCAGGGCCAGAGCGAAGAGGCTGCCGGCATCGCCCTCGCACGCCACCCAAGGGACAGCTATCAGATAGCCACCAAATGTTCCTTCCCCGCAAGTTTCGAAATGGGAAAGCAGATGTACCAGCAGTCGCTCAAATACTACCATACAGACTATCTGGACTACTACCTGCTGCACGCCTTGGGCGACAGGAAGGCTTTCGAAGACAGATTCGGCAACAACGGACTTATGGACTATCTCCTCGAGGAGAGGAAGAAGGGTCATATACGGCATCTGGGATTCTCCTTCCACGGAAACCAGAGCGGATTCGATGAGATGATGGCTCTGCACGAGAAATACCATTGGGACTTCGTGCAGATTCAGATGAACTACGTGGATTGGGAAAACGCCGGAGGCAGGAACTGCAAGGCCGAATATATGTATACCGAACTGGAGAAGAGAGGTATTCCCGTGGTGATAATGGAACCTCTTCTGGGCGGACGTCTGGCCAATATGCCGGCTGCTCTCTCCGATGAACTCAAGGCCAGAGAGCCACAGAAATCATTGGCCTCCTGGGCTTTCCGTTTCTGCGGAAGTTATCCCGGAGTACTCACCGTACTCAGCGGAATGACCTATATGGAGCATCTGCAGGATAATCTTGAAACCTATCTGGACTTCGAAGCACTCACAGATGAGCAGAAGAGTTTCCTGTGCAGTGTAGGCAAAAGATTCAATGACTATCCCCTTATTAACTGCACCGGCTGCCAGTACTGTATGCCCTGCCCCTACGGTATCAACATACCGGGTATTTTTAAATTCTACAACAATTCCGTGAACGAAGGGACATATGTAGTCAGTTCAGAGCAGGAAGACTATAGGAAAGCCCGCCGTAAATATCTGTTGGAATATGACAAAGCCATCCCAACGGTACGTCAGGCCGATCACTGCATAGGCTGCGGCCAATGCAGCCAACGCTGTCCCCAGCATATCCGCATCCCCTCCGAATTGAGCCGGATTGACGGCTATCTTGAGAAGCTGAAGCAAGAGACTCTGTAGGAGTCACGATAAACCCCGCTACATCATATTGTAGAGGGGTTTTTGTTTTGATTGTTCCCAATTTGTTCCCGAAACTAATGTTACAGGAGTTTTATTCCCATTCTTATCTCCCTCATAGATAATGTATACAGCTTGCTCTGATTCGTTTTGAGAGAACAAATCTACATCTTGATTTTTGTAACAAGTGCAGATTAAACGCTTTAGTCCAAGTACTTCAAAATTCAACGCAAAATACTTAAAGAAGTTGCTTACCCGTGGGTCGTCGCAATTGCAAAGAACAACCTTTCCTACAAAATGCTCACGATAATGCTTCAGTTCATTTTCAATATCGCATAGTTGAGTATAGAACTCATCCTTTTTTGCAGCTTTTGCGGCGTGAAGAATATTATTTGAATTTGCCATTTTGATTCCCTTGAGAATTCAAATTTAAGAAAACTTTTTCAGCTCTTTATCATTAAGTCCGATAAATCAATGATAAAGCCCTGAATTATGCCCGCTTATAGCCTTAGATTCTGGCCGGTTATCCCGGGGCTGAGCGCATTC
>DCIN01000085.1:0-7102 GCA_002315815.1 Bacteroidales bacterium UBA1725
CATCACTTCTCCGCTTTACCGAACAATTCATTCAGAGACTCTTCACTGAACGGGCATCAGGGCTTGATTATCACAAGTGTTCTTTCCATATCTAACATCCTCCTTTGTTATCCAGGCTGCATGAACTTCCTTCAGCGGGAGCAGGCAAGATACCTGCCATCTCAGGCTTGAAAGTTATAGTACCGTCTTCAAGTACGAAGCAAGGGATTCCGATGGTTCCTCTTTCGCGAACCTTTGCGAATGCCGGACTGCCGTCCCGAAGGGCGAGGAATTCCTTGAGCTTCCTCGGATGCTCTCCGATGTCTATGACTTCGTATTTCGAGCTGTCTGAAAGCTGGTCCGCAATCCTGATGCAGTCAGGGCACAAAGCCATTTTGTATACTTTGATCATAACTGTAGTAATCTTGTTAATAGTCGTAACAGATGCACAAATTTAATCAAAGACGGCCAATTATAATAATCTATTATGCCTCTTACAAGAATGATGAAAGGTAATATAATCTCACTTCGTTTACGACAAGTTGGGACTCAATCTTTCGCAAGAAGATCTTGCAAAGGCGGCCGGAGTGTCTGTCCCCACCTTGCACAAGTTCGAGACCGGTACGGCGACCAATATGAACGTTTACAACCTGATGTCGCTCCTCCGCCAGGTTGGTCTTCTGGAACGCATTGACAACTTGATTCCGGAGCAGCCTGCCAATCCATCAGCATCGGAACCAACAATGTTCGAGGCTGTGATATGGATTGAGGGCAGCAGTTACCGATATGGATTTGAGGTAGCGAAATCTGGGGTCTCATCAGAATGGCTCTATATCAGGTCCGGGAAGAAACGTTCAAAGGAAATTGAATTACTTTATAGGGAAGGCACATCCTGCACGATACACCCACGAATGGGCATTGCAAAAGAACTGGCCAGCAAGAATATGCTTCGTGATAATGCTCTGCTGCTGTCTCTCGCCGGACAATTCAACGATCCTGTTGCAGTGTCAATTATGAAATGGATGGTGGACACGACAATCATAACCGCCGGATCTGAAAAGGAAATCTGGGAAGCTGCCGTCAAGAGGCTTGATGATGTCGAGACCAGACGAAAGATAGTTGACTTCTCACGGTATGCAGACCTTGGCATAGAGGATATTACCAAGAGTGAAGCTGGTGTCCTTTCTTCCCACACACGATATGATGAAAACGGAAAACCGGAAGGGATTGTCAGCCTTTCGATGAATGATGCTGAATCGGAAGGTACAATCAAATACTTCTGCCTTGCATATCCAATAATTGATGCCCTGGAGAATGGGAAAAGGCTTATCATAGATGAATTCGGCGCCAAACTCCATACTCTCCTGTTGGAGCGTATCATCTCCCTGTTCAATTCTGCGGAATCAAACAGCGCAAATGCTCAGTTTGTGGCAACGCTCCATGACACAAACATTCTGAGCAGCAAACTCCTGCGTCGGGATCAGATATGGTTCACACAGAAGGACAGCTTCAGTGCCAGCAGCCTGTATGCGTTGTCCGATTATAAGGTCAGAAATGACGCATCCTATGAAAAGGATTACCTTTCGGGAAAATATGGGGCGACTCCTATTATTGATAATCTTGCTAAAGTGCTGAAGTAGTATGAGCGCCAGATACAACCCGAGAAAAGAGCATGATATCAGGAGACGGCAGGATTCAAACTGACCAAGAAAACCTTCTTGATTGTTTGCGAGGGTGAGAATACGGAGCCTGAATACTTCAACGCATTCCGCTTGACCTCTGCAACAGTTAAGGCAGTCGGAAAGGGCTTGGGCACAATGTCTCTTGTAAAGGAAGCGATAGCTATCAGAGAGGAAGCAAGGAGAAAAGGAAAGAGCTTCGATTTCTGCTGGTTGGTGTTCGACAAGGTGCTGCACTTCAAGCTCAATAAAGGGCCCCTCAATCGTTCAAGGTATGCATCGTTGCTGACAAAACATTTGGGAATGGAATACTCAAAGAAGAGCGGTTTTGCAGCGACATTATATAACATGATAAAGCCCTTCCAAGACTCTGCAATCAAGAATGCACAGATACCGATGGAAGAAATGAAAGACATAAAACCTTCAATGGCCGAATCCAGCACGACAGTCCATGAACTCGTAATGAAGCTCAATGAATTTGTGGACTGATATAACAATTGTGTGCTGCAATTAGGCAATACTGATAACGGCCTAAAAAGCCCTTTGGCCGGATACATCCGGAAGTGATTTTTAGTGGTTTCAAAGACTTGCTTTCCGGAAAGTGTTAAAACACTGGCACTCAATCAATTATTCTCATCTGCATCGGGAAGTAATTGATTGATACACAGATACTTATAAAGTCTAACTAAAGTACTACCATGCAGGACGACATCATAGTCGACTGCGCCGGTGACATCACAAGCGCCAAATCAATCACCATCCCCGCAGGGGCCGCCTCATTTGGAGATGCCTTTGCGGACAAGCTGTTTCACGACATGACAAGCATCTCAAAAGTCTTTGTCGAGAAAGGAAACAGACACTTCTCTGCACTCAATGGAGTGCTCTACAACCGCGACAAGACAGCCCTCATCTACTACCCGAGAAACAAGCACCGCAAGGTTTACCACATGCCCGATACTGTCAAAGAAATCGGTCAGTTCGCCTTTACGGATGGAAAGGTTATCCCCTCCATCCTGTCCGATGTCTTTATCTCCCAAAACGTCAAGTCCATCCCCACACGATGCTTTGCCAACACAGGAATCTGGTCTGTCTATATGCCCGCCACCCTCACATCAATATGCGACGAGGCATTCATCTATACGAATCTGGTCTGCCCCACGCTGCCCAACGACCTTATTTCATTGGGGAGGAACGCATTCAAGGGCTGCAAGAGAATGCACCTTCTCAACATCGCAAACGAGAATTTCATCGTTACCAAAGACACAATCAACCTGCCTGAAGACTGCATGGTCATCGTTGAGACAGCCTTCGATATAGACCACTCCAAATATATTGGCTTGAATGTCATGAACCTCATCGAGATGGACAAATGGCTGGACTCATAATGATTACTCCTTCGGAGTTCAAGAAAATCCGGGCTCTTCCCGACAAATATTGGATGGAACAATGTAATACCGCTATCAGGTATTTGAGGACACCGTTGGTCTCGTATGCGCTAGGCGTTACAGTGACGCTGATGGCAATACGCATGACTTCAAGCCCTGAAATGCCAAGCATCCCGTTCACGAACCCGGTTATCCCACCACCAACCAGGACTGTTCCGTTTCCTTTAGGAAGACGTATCTTTCCGGTAATCTTGATAACGGCAAATATGATGAGGCATACGCACAGTATCCTGGTCATCAACGGCTTCATTTCTCCAGAGACCTTGGCGAAGCCCAAGGCTCCCAAAGCGGTCAAAGGTGCGGCTGTGAGAAGGAACAGCCCGACTTTCTTCCACTTGATTTCCGAGAAGCCCATACCGGCACGGGAAAGGTTGCTGAGCATCTGGGCAAGTGTGGAAACCGGCACAGCAATGTCAACGCCGTAGAAGTACGTTATGACAGGCAGAAGTATCATTCCACCCCCGAATCCGACAGATCCGGAAAGCAGCCCCGAAACGAATCCGACAAGGGCAAGAATAACGTAACTCATAATCTTTCGAATCGGATATCTGATTATGCCACAGTTGAACAGTTAGAAATTGAACTATTTTCCCCAGTCAAAATCTCCGCTGCTCTCGTAGTTCTCGGGCCAATGGCTGCACCAGGTCGGGACGGTGACATTTTCGACGGCATTGTCACATACGCAGAACCACCAGATGATCTGCAGGTGCGAGAAACCCTCAAGCCCTTTCAGTCCGGCTTTGAAACGATATCATCTTCGGATTCCAAGCTCCTGGTCAGGCTCTCGAGCTGCGCCGAAGTGAGTTTAATGCCTTCGACAGCGTAGCTTAAGCATTTTGCCGTGATAGTGTCGCAGACTCTGACCATATCCCGTGGCGTGCCGGTGAATACTATCCGGCCTCCGAAGCGGCCTCCGTCGGGACCCACGTCAATAATGTAGTCGGCCAGTTTCATCACGTCAAGATTGTGCTCTATTATGATGACCGTATTGCCTTTGTCCACCAGACGGTCAAACAGGGCCATCAGCTTTTCAACATCTGATGCATGAAGTCCGGTTGTGGGCTCGTCAAGCACGTAGATATTGCCTTTCCCTCCCAGTTCCTTTGCCAGTTTCAGGCGTTGGCGTTCTCCGCCGGACAGGGTCGATGCCGGTTGTCCCAGTGACAGGTAGGAAAGCCCGACTTCACACAAAACCTCCAGCTTTTTCCGTATCTTTTTCTGGTCTGAGAAGAATTCCAGAGCATCCTTTGCGGACATTTCAAGAATTTCAACGATGGTCTTCCCCTTATATGTATGTGAGAGGGCCTTGGTAGAATAGCGCTTGCCGTCGCAGGCCTCGCATTTGGTAGTCACGGGGTCCATGAATACCAGTTCCGTGGTGATGAACCCCTTACCGCCGCAGGCGGGGCAGGCGCCATCGGAATTAAATGAGAACAGGCCGGGATCCACGTCGTTTGCCTTGGCCATCACCTTCCTGATTTCGTCGAAAATGCCTAGGAAAGAAACGGGAGTGGAGCGATTGGTGGCGGTAATGGGCGATTGGTCAACCAGCACCACGCGGTCAGCGTACTGCCGTGCGAACACGTCGCGAATCAGAGATGATTTGCCGCTTCCCGCAACTCCGGTCACTACTGTCAGGACGTTCATTGGAATATCCACATCCACGTTCTTCAGGTTATGTACACTCGCGCCGCGCACCGGCAGAAACTCCTTCGGGACGCGTACAGAATGCTTCAGCGGCACGTTCTTACGGAAAGCTTCTCCTGTGATACTTGCGCAATTAACCAGATTTTCAAAGTTCCCATGGAAGACGATTTCGCCTCCGGCTGTTCCGGCGAGAGGACCGACGTCGATGATTTCATCGGCAATCGAGATGATGTCCTTGTCGTGCTCGACCACAAGAACGGTGTTGCCCTTGTCGCGAAGGCTCTGCAGCAGCTTCACCATACGGAACACGTCGCGCGGATGCATACCTGTAGATGGTTCATCAAAGATATATGTCATCCCCGTGAGCGAGGATCCCATATAGCGAACCAACTTGAGTCTCTGCGCCTCACCGCCGGAAAGCGTCGAAGACTCGCGGTCCATCGAAAGATACGGCAGTCCGATGTCAATCATTCGCGTAAGCGAAAGTATCAGCGAGTCCAGTACGTTCTGCACGCCGGGGGCATCGATACTCTGCAGCACCTTCCTCAGGGTGGTGAACTCCATTGCAGTCATCTCGTCAATGGAGTATCCGTTTATCTTCGCGGTCAGCGCCATACGGTTCAGACGCTTGCCGTGGCACATCGGGCAGGTTTCTTCGGACAGCAGGTTCGTGAGTCTGATGACGGAGGCTTCCTTCAACTCGCCCACGTCCCTGTGAAGCAGCATTCGCGAAAGATAGGTCTCGATGCCCTCGACGTTCTTGTCGATGCGATTCCCGCCGCGCTGGTCGGCACCATACAGCAGGCGGTTGCGCTCCTGCGGCGTGAAGTCCTTGTACTTTTTGTCCAGCGGGAAGATCGCAGCTTCCTTGTACTTTTTCCAGTACCAGTTGCCCACGTGGAATGCCGGCAGGTCGGCCATCCCCTCAAGCCAGGTTTTGTCCGGGTCAATACGGTTTTCCAGGTCGATGGTCATCACCTTCCCGAGTCCGCTGCACTTCGGGCACATTCCCTGAGGGTCGTTGAACGAGAAGAAGGAAGCAGTACCCACGTGAGGTATGCCAATGCGCGATAACAGCAGCCTGAGCGAGGCGTACATGTCGCTGATGGTACCTACGGTGGAGCGCGAATTGCCTCCCAGACGCGTCTGGTCCACGATAACCGAGGCCGAAAGATTCTCAATGCTCTCGACCTTCGGTTTCTCGAACTTTGGCAGCCTTCCACGTATCCAGGCTGAATACGTATCATTCATCTGCCGCTGGCTTTCGGCGGCGACCGTGTCGAATACGATGCTGGACTTCCCGCTTCCGGAGACTCCCGTGAACACTACAATCTTGTTCTTGGGAATCTCCAGCGAGATGTTCTTTAAGTTGTTCTGCCGTAAGCCTTTTATGATTATTTTGTCATCCATCAGATCTTTTTTACAGGAACTTGAATAATTGTGAGCCACATATCTGAGTCCTCCTGATTCCAAATGCCGTCAATGTAATTGGACCTTGGCGCGGAGTCGGTACCTTTTGCTGTTACTTTCTCGCAGTATTCTATGTCGATGTCCTGAGGTTTGTAACCACCGTGTTCGACGGTGTAACAATAACCGGGTTCGGGGCACGTATTCGGCCTTGTAATGTGAGTTGAGAATCGGTTCCATCAGAATGCCATTTCAAGGAAGACAAGTGAGATAAATCCCAGTATGAGCGCATAGGTAGCCATCTTCTGGTAGCCGTGTGCGTGAGTCTCAGGAATCATCTCGTCGCTGACAACATAGAGCATTGCGCCACCGGCCATTGCAAGCATCACCGGAAGCAGGACTGCCGATATCGCTCCTATTACGTATCCGATCCATACTCCCGTCACTTCCAGAAGGGCAATGCCCAGCGAGATGAAAATTGTTCTCCATCTGCTTACACCGGCAATCAGCAACGGTGCTATGACGACCATTCCTTCCGGAATATTCTGGAGTGCTATGCCGAGGGTGACAGCCCACGCATCAGAGGTCTCTGCTGCATTGAAACCTACTCCAGCAGCAATACCCTCGGGGAGTTTATGCAAGGCAATTGCCATCACGAACAGAAGAACGTGGTTGATGGAGGCGTTGTTCCTATGTTCTTCGGCATCCAGTCCGGTTATCTTGTGAAGGTGCGGGGTGACAAGATCGAGGACATTGAGAAAGAGTGCACCAACAATGACTCCAATGAGGATGAGCCACCATTTTCCAAGACCTGCGTTTTCGGCTGCGGGGACTATCAGTCCGATGGTCGATGCGGCAAGCATGATGCCCGCACAGAACCCTAGCACCGTATCATTCCACTTGTGTGGCAGTGCCTTGATGACAAAGCCCAGAAGGGCTCCAATG
>DCIN01000085.1:7133-7323 GCA_002315815.1 Bacteroidales bacterium UBA1725
CCCGCCGCACTTATCCAAACCTGTATCATACTTTCCATATCTAACATCCTCCTTTTTTGTCAAGACTGCATGAAGTTCCTTCGGAAGGAACAGGCACGATGCCGGCAAGGAATTCCTTGAACTTGATAAAGGGTTGTACAAATTTAATCAAAGACAATCAATTATTATTATTTAAGTTTCGCAAGTAAAT
>DCIN01000041.1:0-26385 GCA_002315815.1 Bacteroidales bacterium UBA1725
CTTATTTTTTTCTCTTTACTTAAACCAAACGATGTAATGTTATTGTCTGCATTTTATATAACAGTTGTTATATCTTATATATCTTATATCTTTGCATAAAAAAGTGAATATATGCCAAAACACGCGCAGTTTACAAAAGAAACAATCATAAGAACCTGTATCGATATTATTAAGACAGAGGGTGCTGAGGCACTTACTGCACGCTCAATATGCAAAAAGCTCGGGTGTTCTGTCGCTCCTCTCTTCTGGGCTTTCGAGAATATGGACAAATTGATGAGCAGAGAATCCCAGCCTGTTCCATTACCTGTTTCTTGACAAAGAATCGGATAGAGGCTTCTCAGATAGTCTTGCAAAAGAGTTTCTCAGGAAGAACGAGGCACATTTAGGTCTGTCACAAGAGCAATCCGAATTTATCTGGCAGCACATCTGGCCATTTACTTGCGGTCTTGCCGTTCTGAGCAACAAAAATTCGGAACAATATCCGGAGGAAAAAGTAAGTCAGATGCTGTCGAACCATTTCCAGGCACTTCTAATGCAGGCAAAATCAGAAACCAAAGTGGAAGACATCACTCCGAAGAAGATTGAGAAATGAGCTCTATTAAAAAACTTCCGAACCTGATTTCCATCTCCAGAGCTGCTGCGTCATTGACACTGTTGTTCACATCAGTTTTCAGTTTACCTTTCTGGCTATTATATGTATGGTGCGGATTATCTGATATGATAGACGGGGCATTGGCAAGGCGATTGAAAGCAGAAAGCAGGACTGGAGCAGCAATAGACAGCATTGCAGATTTGATTTTCATTATAGTGGCTGCCATAAAGATCATCCCGGAATTGTCAATTCCAGGCTGGCTCTGGTGGGTAATCGGGATTGTTGCAATCACCCAAATAATCAGAATGACCTTCCTCTATTGCAAAGAACGTAGCAGCTCGGCTTTTCACGATACGCAAATGACTCGTGCAATAACAAAAATGGAAAAAGAAATGAAATTCTGTCAGAGTTGCGGAATGCCTCTTTCAGACGAAGTCCTCGGCACGAATGCCGATGGCTCAAAGAGTACAGATTACTGTATCTACTGCTACAAGGACGGTGCGTTCACCGGCGATTTCACTATGGAGCAGATGGTTGATTACTGTTCAACGTTTGTGGATCAGTACAACAAGAACACCGGTCAGAATCTGACTTGTTGTGAGTACAAGGAGGTACTTCGCAAGTTCTTCCCGTCGCTTAAGCGTTGGAATCTTTCTACCGGTTCCATCCCTCACGCTGACCACCCTATGAAGAAGGTTTTCATAGAAGAGGTCAACGCTCTCGGAATACCCGAGTTGTATATCGACAACCTGCAGGTGCTTCCGGGTTCATTCATCAACCAACCTTACACCATCAACGGCAATACATTCCCTTTGTTTGACGACAAAGCTTTCTACTGGGGAAACCAGATTGAGAAAGAAGACGGCAGGTGCTATGGAATCGCCTGCAATGAGCAGTACATCGTAGTAAGCGAATACGGCAAAGACGGTGCTGATGCTGAGCTGGTGATGATTAAAAGGCGCTGCAAATAGCCACGGAAATACTGGGAAAACTCTTGACTCGTACCTTGCGTCGCGATATATCTTTGCAGCCGTTAACATTCAGTGCACAGATGTTATGAACAAAAATCGTTTGAAAATCGGGGAGTTTTCACGCCTATGCAGGGTGACGGTAAGGACACTCAGGCACTACGAGCAGATAGGATTGCTGGTTCCGGAAATAATCGACAGGTGGACCGGATACAGGTACTACACCTTCGGCCAGCTTCAAAAGATGCAGAGCATCCTCACACTCAAGGAACTCGGTTACTCTCTTGAAGAGATTCGAGACCTGTGGGAAGACGACAGCCACGTGCCTTCGTTGGATTCTCTCGAAGAGAAAATCACCGTCTGCGAATCCGAACTCGAGCGTCTGAACAAACGCCTCCGTATGCTCAGGACAATGATTGCTTCCCGCTTAAAAATTAAAACAATGGAACAGATTTACATTGAATCACTGCCTGCAATCACAGTTGCAAGTCACCGCACCATCATTCCCACTTACGACGATCTCGGCCGCCTCTGTTGCGAAGTCATCGGCCCAGAAATGGCCCGTCTGGGCTGTGAATGCCCCGAGCCGGGTTATTGCTACACCATCGAACACGGCGGATACAAGCCTCAGGACATAGATATTGAATACTGCGAGAAAGTGAACAGTAAAGGTACCGACTCGGACATCATCAAATTCAAGGAGATACCGGAGGTGCCCACAGCGGTATATATGAAGGTATTCGGCAGTTACGACAAACTCTACCAGAATTTCGTTGACCTTTTCGCTTGGATTGAGAAAGAGGGTTACAAAGTTGTAGGCGAGCCAAGGTCCAATTACATCGACGGCATCTGGAATCAGGAAGATTCCGATATGTGGCTTACCATTATTCAAGTTCCCGTGGAAAAGAACTGATGAATGATAAAATCATTATCAAAGGCTTAAGGCAGAACAACCTGAAAAACATCTCGCTGGAGATTCCCAAGAACAGGATTGTAGTGTTCACAGGAGTCTCCGGAAGTGGGAAGTCCAGCATCGTATTCGACACGATTGCCGCCGAAAGCCAGCGGCAGATGAATGACACGTACTCCTCTTGGATACGGGGAAGGCTGCCAAAATATGAGAAACCGAAGGTCGAGAGCATCGAGAACCTCTCGGCCTCGGTAATAGTGGACCAGTCGCGGCTGGGCGGCAATTCCCGATCCACCGTGGGCACGATCAGCGATATGTATGCCTCACTCAGACTGCTGTTCTCACGTATTGGCACGCCTCACGTCGGCACTGCCTCCTTCTTTTCGTTCAACGACCCTCAGGGAATGTGTCCTAAGTGCAGCGGCCTTGGCAAGGTGATGACCATCGACTTGGAAAACCGTATCGACCCTGACAAGACCTGGCTCGAAGGAATGGCCGATTTGCCTGCATTTCACGTTGGTAACTGGTATTGGAAGAAATATAAGGAGGCCGCCATCTTCCCGCTGGATAAAAAGTATCGAGATTTCACACCGAAGGAACGCAACCGCCTGCTGTACGGAGCCGACGAGCGCGGCGGGGCACGCATCGACAATAACGTCGAGGGTATCGAGACTTATCTTTCGCGAATGCTCCTTCACAGGGACGTGGGCGAGCTGAAGGAAGCCTCGGTTATCCGGCTCACGAGTCTCCTGTCTGAGAAACCCTGTCCGATGTGCCACGGAAAGCGGCTGAACCGTATGGCGCTTACATCCAAGATAAACGGATACTCCATTGACGAGATGACGGCGATGGAGTTCACAACCCTGAAGAAGGTGCTGCAGGGCATCGATGCTCCCGGTGTGCAGAACGTGTTGGACTCGCTTATACTCTCGCTTACGCGTATGATAGACATAGGCCTGCCGTATCTTTCGATGGACCGCGAGTCTTCGACACTCTCCGGCGGCGAGGCGCAGAGGCTCAAGCTGGTGCGCTATATGGGCTCCTCGCTCACGGGGATGACCTACATCTTTGACGAACCTTCCACCGGGATGCACCCGCGCGACGTTTTCCGTATGGTAAAGCTGCTGCAGAGCCTTCGCGACAAGGGCAACACCGTTCTTGTAGTTGAACACGACAAAGACATCATATCAATTGCCGATGAAATCATTGACGTTGGTCCTCTTGCCGGGACAGCCGGCGGCGAAATACTCTTCCAGGGCAGCTTTGACAAACTGGTGGACTGCCCAAGCCTCACCGGTGAGGCATTCCGTAAGAATGTGCCGCTGAAAACCTGTGTGCGCGTTCCCAAGGAGTTTCTCCCGGTGCGCGGTGCGAGTGTCCATAACCTGAAGAACGTGGATGTGGATATTCCTCTGAACGTTCTGACAGTAGTGACCGGAGTTGCTGGAAGCGGCAAATCGTCCCTGATCCGGGATGTGTTCGCACGGGAATACTCCGACCGCGTGGTTTTAGTGGATCAATCGCCAATCACTGCCACGAACCGTTCAACTCCAGTTTCGTATCTTGGGGTTTTTGATGAAATCCGCAAGACTATGGCAGAGGCAAACGGTGTTGACTCCGGAATGTTCTCTTTCAATTCCGATGGGGCCTGTCCTGCCTGTGGCGGTCGCGGATTCATTACCACTGAGCTTGTGTTTATGGATCCTGTGACTATGAAATGCGAGGCTTGTGACGGGAAACGTTATTCCAACAAGGCACTTTCATACACGTATAAAGGAAAGACTATCGTCGACATTCTGGAGATGCCTGCCGGAGAAGCGTTGGAATTCTTTTTAGACCGGAAGAAGATTCATAAGAAACTGGCAGCCCTATGCGAAGTGGGCCTTGCCTACCTCTCTCTCGGGCAGAGTGCATCAACTCTTTCCGGAGGAGAGCGCCAACGCCTTAAACTAGCCAAGTATTTGGATAAGAAAGGCAATATTTACGTACTCGACGAGCCCACAACCGGGCTTCACGCGTCAGATGTCGAGAGGCTGATGGCCCTGTTCGACAGACTGGTGGAAAAAGGCAACACGGTCATCATCATAGAACACAACCTCGACGTAATGAAACTGGCCGATTACATTATTGATGTGGGTCCCGACGGAGGCCGCTTCGGCGGTGAAATAGTTTTTACCGGCACGCCACAAGAAATGGTCAGAGGCTGCGACACGATTACGGCAAAATGCTTAAGGTACGCTGAATCCGCAATTCAAAGCCGGATTATAAGGGCTTGAAGGGTTCTCGCACTTCTCTGGATTATTTTGATGCATTCACCGGCACACCAGTCCTTGACATCAAGCCTTATCAGCCCAGCATCGATAAGGTAGAGAACGCCACAGTCCCGATGTTGACAAGTCTCACTTGCTGACTACCTTGGAAGCTAGATTGTATCGAATCTTATAGAACTTCCTACCGTGATAGTATGCCATAACCAGAGTGTTCTGATTCTCGAAATAAATGCTGTTCAGAAGTCTGTCGGTATTATGGTTCGCGCACTCCGGTTCAGCCCAAGCAAGGAAGTATTCAATCGAATGATTCACCTTGACCACGATCATAGTGTAGCCACGATAATCGAACATCGCCGCAGTGTATTTCTGCCCTACTGCCTTCTCCTTTGCCTTATCAAACTGCTCATAGAGCGAACCCCGGGAAATCGTCAGGACTGTTGCTTTTCCTTTTTGATTGGAACACAACCCGGCGTTCGCAATGCTCCAGGACCTGACAATCTCATCGGTGTAGTGGTCGTCTTCGGATACTTTAATCAAACAGGGATTGTTTGCGACCCTGCGACACAGAAAGTTGTAAACTGAATCCCGGGAATTGCGGTCGTATGAGTAATAACCCTCAATGCAATAATCCGATCCACTTTCACTGAATGCATTTTTGCCGACAAAGAATGTATGTACGAGTCTCTCGTCAGTAATGGAATACGCTATCGAGCAGTACGCAGTACTGTCTTTTGCCTCAACCAGACAATTGATTACCATAATACTGTTGCCGGGATCAAGATTCATCAGAAAACTGTCGTGAACATAAGGCTTGCGATCAGTTTCCGGACCTTTGACCTGTGGCAGAACATCATCTGCATCGTAGCTGTACACCTTCATCCACTTGCCTCCTTTGTTTTCAAGGCACAACACCCTGCAGGCCTGATACGCCAGAGTGTCGGCTGACACCGCCAGCGCATAGACTCTGTCCACTGCATTCCGCCGCAGAGCGCTTGCCACGTAAGCAGCATCCTTCCCTATGAATGGGGCGGCGATGGAGCGAGCATCCTCAAGAGTATAGGGGCTGATATTCAGAAGTGTGTCCTTCCTTGCAAGAATATCAGATGCATAGACAGATGTAGGATATCTCTTGAGAAACTTGTCATAAGACTTGAGATCAGCCGCCGAAACGGTCTTCCCGTAAAGTCTGGTCTCGCTTTTGGTCTGTGCAATGCCTTGAATTTGAGGCCCTGCAAGCAGAACGAAGAACAGTATGACCGACAGATGTCTCATTGTTCCGTTACGACGCATCACTATCAGCTTTCAAACACCAGACTCCTGTCTATGAATTATTGAGGTCACGGAATTTCGCGACACCGATCTTTGTCGGTTTGAGAGTGACAATCTCCTTGATTCTGCCAATGACCTTGCGTTCCTCTACCTGTTCAACAAGATTCTCGACCTGCTTGCGGTCGGACAGAAGGTCATTGACACCTTTCTTGAGTATTTCGGCGGGCAAATTGGAAGTATCGAAGCCGTACATTGCATACTGATATGCTACGTACGATTCAGCTGCTTCCTGAATATCCTTGTCGGCAATCTGGAAACCGAAATCCTTCATAAGGAAACCGCGCACCATCTGCCATTTGAAATCCTTCGCAAACTTCGGAAATTCCTTCTCTATGTCCTCCTTGCTGAATTTGCCCTCGTTGGCTGTGTAGAGCCAGCGTTTAAGAAACGCTTCCGGAAGCTGAAGACCAGCCTTGTCAATGAAATAATTGCGGATATCTTCGCTGATTCTCCATTCTGCTTCGTTCTTGTATTGATCCTTCATCCTCTGGGTAACCTCCTTGTCAATATCCTCGTCGGTCTTATCCTCTTTCTTCTCTTCATAGTATTTCTTGAGGTTTGCTATCATATCAGCTTTGTCCTTGGCTGTGACGGTCACGTTGTAGGAAGGTATTTCGTCTGTTGCTTCAACTGTAAGCTTCACCTCGGGGGCAAGGGCCAGATCAAATACGAAATTGAAGTCGTTTCCGTCCTTCCACTCCAGTTCAGGCTGTTTTTCTGAAGAGAGCGGCTCACCCAGAACATGAAGTTTCTTGTCCTCTATATAACCGTCAAGTCCGGAGTTGATGACTTCATTCACTGATTCCATCAGACACTGGTCTCCATAAACCTTCTTGATGAGTGATGCAGGCACCATTCCTTTGCGGAAACCTTTGAATTCAGCGGTCCGGCGTCTTTCAGAAAGTTTTTTCTTCAGAGATTCAGCATAGTCAGCTGCGACGATTTCAAGAGTGAGTTCGAGGTTGAGCTCATCTGTTCTGTTTTCTTTTACGTTCATTTCCTGTTATTGTTTTGTTTCTTTTTGGATAATCTATTCGCTCGTGGTGTGAGTTTGCAAGATAATTACTGATTTCCTGCTTCACGAGTCCGAGGTCGTGTATGGTTATGTCGGCATTTTCGAACTGTCCCTCGGCTATCTTACCTGCCACAATGTGATCCACAAAGGCGGAGCAAGACTTCGGACTGTAGTCCCTGAGGGTGCGTGACGCTGCCTCGACACTGTCGCAGAGCATCAGTATGACCTGCTCCTTGGTGAAAGGTTTCTTCCCGTCATAGCGGAACAAGTCAATCTCCGAATCTGAACCTCCCTCATTGATAAACTTGTTATAGAAGAACGATGTGACGGTGGTCCCGTGATGGGTCAGAATAAAGTCGCACACCTTTTCAGGAAGATGATGCTGACGCGCAAGTTCCACACCGTCGCTCACGTGCCGTATGATGTCGTGAGCGCTCTGGACAGAGGGCAGCCCGAAATGATACTTGTTTTCTTCAGTCTTGTCCACAAGAGATTCATTCTCCACGAAGCACTGTGGATTGACTGTCTTGCCTATATCGTGATACAGTGCCCCGACACGCACCAGAAGAGGATTGGCACCGATAACGCGGGCGGCAGAATCGGCCATACTCATCACTTGAAGCGAATGTTGGAAAGTGCCCGGAGCCTTACGCTCGAGTTCACGGACAAGAGTATTGGACATATCCCCGAGTTCAATGAGCCTTGAGTTGGATACAAGGTTGAAAAGCCTCTCGAACACATAGATAAGAGGATAGCCGAAAAACTGGAAGATGGATGCCACAAAAAGATACGCCAGAATTCTCAGCACTTCTGCGTGTACCAGATCCATCCAATGAAAGGCCATATAAATCAGGGCTACAACGCAGAAATTCACCATCGCTGCCACCAACTGCTTCCAGCCCCTGCCCAGAAAGTCGAACAGATACACGGAAAGAAGACCGGAAACAAGGTACATCACGAAAAGAATCAGACCGTTGTCAGTAAACACCAGCAAAGGCAGGAGTGTGATCATATAGACCGGTATGATGAGCTTCGGGCGGAAGAATGCCTGCAGATACAGAGCGACGAGAGTATATGGAATGCAGTACAGGAGGTCCTCACGCAATCTCGCTACAATCAGAGTCATCGCGGAGAAAAGCACGAAAACGAGAAGGACGTAATAAAAACGCGGTTCATTGAAAATCTTCGGCTTCATAAGGTAGATGCAGAGAAACAGCACACCTGATATGGAAATGGCCATTATTATGCATCCGAGGAGCATAAGAAAGTGCGGTCCCGAATAGCCCATAGTGCTTTCATACTCCGCCTTGCAGGAGTCGAGCACCTGTTCCAATTCTGCGGTCACAAGCTCTCCCTTGGTTACAATGAGTTGTCCTGCAGATATGTAACCATCGGTAGTGGAAACTGACGACAATGCATTGGCATTGACCAGTTCGGTAGTCTGCCTGTCAAATTCAAGATTTGGTTGCAGAATATCATATATACCTGAAGACCTCAGGAGGGAATCTGCAGACAACACGGCTTCCGATGCCTGCACATCCGAAAGGAGCCTGTTTCTCGCCTCTGCAAGAGTGAAAACCTCAGTGACCGGATATTTGACCGCCCGCTTGTCCTTCTGTATATAGATGACTTCAGAAACTGCAGTTTTTCCGTTGCTGTCGGAACTGCGCTCAATCATCACTCCTTTTTCATAAATGGCATCGAGGGAGGACAGGATTACAGTCTTTTCAGATGTGGAAAGATTCAATGCGGCTATATTCCGTAAGACCCCGGATGAAGTCTCTGACGAATACCGGTAATACGGTACCTGTCCGGCTCCGGAACGTGCATAGCGCTCCTGTGCAATCTGCTCCTCAGTCTTTAATATAGGAAAATCGAAAGGAGCGAAGAACGACTCATACTGCCAGCGTTTTCCCTTGCCGTAGTCGTAGCCGAATTCGGGGGTGCGGGGCATAGCCAGCACCAGAACGGCGGCAACCAGTACAAAGGAAATGACTATGCGGTATATGTTCTTGGGCATCAGGCGTCAATATTGGCGTAGTGGGCATTCTCCTCGATGAACTGTCTGCGAGGAGGGACATCATCACCCATAAGCATAGAGAAGGTGCGTTCCGCCTGAGCGGCATTGTCTATGGTGATTTGGCGCAGACGTCTGCGGGAAGGATCCATTGTCGTGTCCCAAAGCTGGGCTTCACTCATCTCTCCCAGACCCTTGTAACGCTGGATATTGTAACCCTTGTCCGATCCTTTGCCCAGTTTGAGTGCCGCTTCTTCCCTCTGTTCCTCAGTCCAGCAGTAAATTTCTTCCTTGCCCTTCCACACCTTATAGAGAGGAGGAGTGGCGAGATACACGTATCCGTTCTTGATGAGGTCGAACATATAACGGAAGAAGAAGGTCAGGATGAGGCAGGCGATATGTGATCCGTCCACATCGGCATCGGTCATTATCACCACCTTGTGGTAACGGAGACGGCTCAGGTCCATATGCTTTTCTCCTGTTTCGTCCTCCTGGGCCACGGTGACGCCAAGGGCAGTATAGATGTTCTGTATCTCCTGGCTGTCAAAGGCCCTGCCACCTGCAGCCTTCTCAACATTCAGAATCTTTCCGCGGAGAGGAAGTATGGCCTGGGTCCTGCGGTCACGGCCCTGCTTTGCAGTGCCACCCGCCGAATCTCCCTCCACGAGGAAGATTTCACATTTCTCAGGGTCACGCTCCGAGCAGTCGGCAAGTTTGCCTGGCATTCCGCCTCCGCTCAAGGGGCTTTTGCGCTGTATGTTTTCCCGCGCTTTTCTCGCGGCAGTGCGGGCAGTTGCAGCAAGCACAACCTTTTCCACTATGGTTCTTCCGACCTTGGGATTCTCCTCAAGAAATATATCCACAGCCGCAGCCGTTGCCTGAGATACAGCGGATGTCACCTCAGTGTTGCCCAGCTTGGTTTTGGTCTGTCCCTCGAACTGGGGCTCCGCCACCTTGACGGAAACCACAGCCGTAAGTCCCTCGAGAAAGTCGCTCTGTTTGAGCTCGTCTCCCTTGTACTTTTCAAGCATCTTGTTCCTGTCGGCATAATTCTTCAGGGACCTTGTAAGTCCCATCTTGAATCCCTGCAGATGAGTTCCACCCTCTATGGTGTTGATATTGTTGACGTAGGAATAAATCTTCTCGGAATAGCCATTATTGTACTGCAGAGCTATGTCAATGGGGATTATCTTGTCCGAATTGACGCAGACAGGATCCGGGGTGATACGCTCAGCCCCCGCATCGAGATAGTCAATGAACTCAGAAAGACCCTTTTCGGAATAAAAAACCTCAGAACGGAAAACCTGCATGCCGCTGGCCTTGGACTCTCCGCTCAGGGGGTCCTTGACAAACTCCTCCACCTTCTCGCGATAGTCTGTGAGTTTGATGCGTATACCTCTGTTCAGGAACGAAAGTTCACGCAGACGGGCAGCAAGCGTGTCATACTTGTATATGCAGGTCTGTGTAAAGATTTCGGGGTCCGGGTGGAAGGTGATGATGGTACCGTGGTCAGTGCACTCTCCTGTAACCTCGACAGGCCCCAAAGGCTTGCCCTTGGAATACTTCTGTACGAACACCTTGCCCTCCCTGTGGATTTCGGCGACAAGAAGGTCGGAAAGTGCGTTCACGCAGGACACACCCACACCGTGCAGACCTCCGGAAACCTTATAGCTGTTCTTGCTGAACTTGCCTCCGGCGTGAAGGACGGTAAGCACGACTTCGAGAGCTGAACGGTGCTCCTTCTCGTGCATTCCGGTAGGGATACCGCGGCCATTGTCCTCGACCCTGATGGAGTTGTCTTCGAGAATACGCACATCGATATTGTCACAGAAACCGCCCATAGCTTCGTCTATGCTGTTATCGACAACTTCATAGACAAGATGGTGGAGTCCCCTTTCAGAAATGTCTCCAATATACATTGAAGGGCGCTTGCGCACAGCCTCAAGCCCTTCGAGCACCTGTATGCTGTCTGCGGAATACTGCTGTTCCGCTTTCGTCATCTGTTCGTTCTCAATCATAATGCATCAAATCTTACAAAGATACTAATTTTTCTACAAACTCAAGCTGATACCTGCCGTAATCCAGGGACCCTTCTCCACATAGCCGGGAATTTTCTGGACCTTCTGACCAAGGATATTTCCGCCCTTGATCCAAGCTCCCCAGCGGGAACTGATGCGATATTCGGCGTTGATTCCCAAATCGAACCAGGACGGCAAATCTGTCTCGTCTTCCATATTCAATGCTTCCCTTCCGGATGAGGCATCAAGAGTGACTCCGGTCCAGAGCTTTTGAGCCCAGCGGAAGGAGAAACTCAACTTGCCTTTCAACTGAGCGGGAGCGTACCCGTGGAATACATTCGTCCCTGCTCTGGTTCCAAAATCAAATGACCCCTCAGCCTTCACACGATCCGATTTCCATATCAGAGTCGTTCCGGCTGTCAGATACTGATAGTCATTGAATAAATAGCACAGTCTCTTGCCTGAGTCGAATGAAGCGATTGCTTCTGTCGGATTGTCTTCAAGAAAGGCATAACCGGCCCTGAGTGAGTAGTCGAACTTGTCGGATATGTGTCCACGAAGACCGACGTGGGCCTCGAAGTCCCTCTGAAGATAACTGAAGCCCTTCATAGTATCCCACATCCAGTACATATTGAAGCGGTGGTTGGCCTCCTTGTACTGATAGATGGAGAAGGGATGCTTGCCCCCCCCGATTCCGGCATTGAACGTGGCACTTCCCCGGAACACGGGAACGGAGAACTCCACCGCAGGAGTCCATACAAAATTGTCGGCAAGGTCGAACCTGGCTCCGGCCGACAGTTTGGCCTTGCCAAGTGTGAAAGAGAGTTTGGGCGTGGCTGAGATGAAAAACGGTGATGCGTCCCTCAATCCTGAATTGAAAGACTTGCGCAGGTCGAAATCCACAAGCAGCCTGTGTTTTGAGGCCAGCCGGAAACCGATGTTTCCGGCAGTGGAGAAAAGATTTTCAGAATGATTGGTGCCTCCCTCATAGTCCTCATAACCCAGACGGTATCTGAACTTTACGTCATACGTGATGACTGCCGACGGGGAAAGGGATTTCAAACCAATCGAAGCCAGTAGGTTATGGTACCCTATCACCATACGGGAATCCTCTGTGAATATGCCGTTGTACTCCACTCCGGCCTTAATAGTCGAGCGTTTCATCATCCACAGTTTCTCCACTCCGGCAGTACCGCTGAGGTCATAGCCGTCGCTCTGGCTGTATCCCCCTCCACGTGCATAGACGTTCATAACAGATTTTTCGCTGCTTGAGGGAATCCAAGCCAGTTGGAATTCTGGATGCAGCAGCCATCCGGCCCCGGCCCTGAGGTAGAATTTTTTACCGTCATACCGTGATGCCTCCGGAGTAATCTGTATGGTATATGGAGTGAACTCATAAGAACCTTTGAAAGGAGAGTCGAACACCGAGTAGTCGAAATTGTAGTCAAAACTCAGAAGGGAATCCGGCACCGATACGGTTGCTGATGGACGGGAAAGATTGTCCATCGTGGATTCGTACTCGTTGTTAACCTCTACGGACTGGTTGATGCCCTGCGCGGAAAGAAGCGCCGAACATAGGAAAAACGACAATGCTGTAGCTGCTCGTTTCATATCTTCTTGAATAATAGATACTTCTTTTTATTTGTCATCGATTTTTTCCAGACGTGACCTGACTCCTTCCGTAATATCGTCCACGCTCCCGTCCTGAGGCTCATAGCCGTCCCTTATGCTCTCGAATGTGGCCCGGGCCTGTGCAGTGTTACCTCTCTCGAGAAATGAATCGCCCAACAGCAGATAAGATTTGGCCAACCAGTAGCTTTGGTCTCCTGCATTCTCGGAATATTCGTAAACCATCTTCTCGACGGATTCGAATTCCCCTTTGTCGAATGCATCCTGAAGCAGGATATATCTGGCTTCGGCACCCTGTGGAGTATTTGGCTTGAGGGAGAGTTTTCTGAAGATTGAAAGAGCCTGTTCCCTCTTGGAAAGAGCCATACAGGACTTTGCAAGTATATATTCTGTCTCTGTCTCAAGACTTCCCGTACAACTTTCCATCTCCTGCACAACTGCTGCGGATGATGCCGCCACTGAGTAATCCTTGGCTTTGAATGCCGAGCGCATCATTCCCACACAAGACGCCTGCCTGTTGGGTTCCAGAACTGCGGAACGGCTGAGTTCAGTATAGGAGCGCAATGCCTCGTCATATCTCTCCAGCTCATACGAGAGTCCGGCATAATTGAGTCTGGCTTTCTCTGCGAACGAAGAAGAAGCATACAAAGCGGCTGTCCTGTATGCCTCACAGGCCTTCTCTTTATTTCCGAGGGCGGCGAAAGACTCAGCATAATAGAACATCAGCTGAGGCTTGCCCTTTCCTTCGGGGAACATATCCATATACTTATCAATGAATGCAATAGCCTGAGAATAGTTGCCGGCAAGATAAATTTTCTCCGCAGTATTGAAGTACATTCCCTCCCTGTCGCTTTCATCCCCGCTCAGGGAATTCTCCTCCAGATACTCGAGATATTTCTGCGGCTCCTTGAGTTTCTGATAGATGGATTCGATGGAAAGCAAGGCATCGTCGGCATATTCGGAACCGGGAAGAGAGGATACGACCTCCTTGTAGTATTCGAGAGCCTTGGTGTAGTTGGACACGTTACGGTTCACCATCCCCAGGCCGATGAGAGCCCTGGCCCTGAATTCGGGATTCTCTGTGGTGGAATGCAGCTTCTTGAAAGTGGCCACCGCATCGTTGTGATGCTTGAGCTCCATCTGAATGCGTCCGAGCTCATACATGGCATCATCGCGGAATGCAAGCCCGGAATCTACGTCCGAAATACTCTGGAGTACGGACATCTTCTTTTTGGAGTCTCCAGATAATCCGTATGAAAGTGCCTGACGATAAGCAGGATAAATATCATCTGCAATCCCAAATTCCTGAATCAGTCTGCCATAGGACTCAACAGCCGCCTTGTAGTCCCTGCTCACGAAATCGCAGTCGGCACGGCGCATCATCGCATCCTTGCGCACGGATTCGGGTCCGGAACTGATGCAGATATCGAACCACTTTGCGGCAAAATCCCAGTCTTTCTCATTCAGGAAGCAGTAGGCCACATTGTAGGAGAGAAATTGACCCTCAGGCACATTCTGAAGCGAGGAAGCATTGTAGAGATCGACGAAATATTTCCGGGCCTCAGCATAGTCATCAGTGCGGAAGAATGCCTCTGCCAACCAATAGCGGGACAGCTGGTTGAACTTGTCATATTTGGGAATGTAGTACGCGCTGGCACGGAGGAAAGGCACTGCGTCGCGCCAGGACCCTCCGTTGATGAGCTGCACCGCCCTGAGGTAGTTGGCTTTGGCATAGTTCAGTCGCATATCCCCGTCCAGTTCATCGAAGCGGTCGTAGATTTCGACCGCTCCGGCATAATCCCTGTCATAAAGAGCGGCAAGAGCCATATAGCCGTATATCTGCTCTCCTCTTTTGCCCGTAGACCAGCGTTTCATATATCCCGTGAATCCGGATGTATCTTTGTTCAGGTCGAACGCAAGTTTGGCGTAGTTGAAGTATGCGTCCTCGGTGATGACCGGATCGAATTCCACCGCGGCGGCATCACCGAATGCGTTCATAGCCGCGACCTTGTTCTTCAGACGCAGATACGAGTTGGCCATATGGTAGTTGGCAATCTGCCCGAGGGAGTCGCTGCGGTCTGTCATCTTCAGGAAATTGTCTATGGCCTCTGCGTAGTCGTTCACCCCGTACATCACCGAACCGGCGTAGAAATAATCTGACCGGGCCATATCCTTCTTGGACGACACCTCGTAATATTCACGGGCGGCCTGATTGTTTCCGGTCACCAGGTACGACTCCGAAAGCATCCTGGCAAGACGTTCGCGTCTGGTGCCGGAAAGAGTGGGGAAAAGTTCGGAACCCTTTTCCGTCACATATTCATAATGTTTCTGATTGAATTCGCAATCAATCACATAGTAACGTGACAAATCCTCAAAACGCGGGTCTTTGATTGTCTTGAGGAACCAGTTTTCAGCAGTCACGAACTCCGATCGCCCGTATGTAATCAGTCCGCTCAGATATCTGGCAGGTGCGGAATAGTCGGAACTGAAATCGCTGTCGAGTTTCATGAATTCAGAAAGAGCCTCGTCATACCTGTCAGCCCTGTACAGACAATAGCCTCTCTTGAAGGTGTATTCGGCTTCTTTCCCTGGTGGAACCGCCTTCAGGCCCACAGCTTCGAAGTCCGTGAACGATTCAGAATATTCGCCCATATCGAAAAGTCTCAAGGCATTCTCGAATGAGATGGCTCGGGACAGACTCGAGGAGGAATACCTGCTCCTGTACGAAGACAACAGAACAGGACAGTCATCTGATCGCATCTTGAGGGCGCAAAGCACGACATACCCTTCACAGAGAGGATCCCCCTGAACAGATTCGAATACTGTCCTGGCGCTCCCGTACATTCCGTTCTCGTATAGAATCATACCCTGACGGTAAGCGGACGGTTGGACAACGGCCGCCAATAACAGGGACAACAGCAGAGTCAATCTCATAACAACGAAAATCTAATCTTCAAAGAAAAACTAATCTTACAAAATTACTCAAAAATACGCTATCTTTGCAGTGACTCAAGCACTTTTTTATGAACAATCCGGACTCTTCCACCACTCCCGTGGTCTCTTTCAGGGACGCTGACATTCTGAACGGGGAGTCAACCGTGATATATGGACTGAATATGGACGTTCTGCCCGGCGACATCGTGTACATAGTCGGCAAGGTAGGGACGGGCAAGACTTCCATCATCCGGACGGTGACCGGAGAGAACCATCTGGCCAAAGGACAGTGTACGGTCTGCGGATACGATCTGCGCAGCCTGCGACGCAAGGACATTCCCTACCTGAGGCGCAGGCTCGGTGTGGTTTTTCAGGATTTCCAACTGCTGATGGACCGCAATGTATATGACAACCTCAAGTTCGCTCTCGCCTGCACAGGATGGAAGGACAGGAACAGCATAGCCGAGAGAATCACCGATGTGCTGAACAGCGTCGGAATGCTCACCAAAGCTCACAAGATGCCGCACCAGTTGTCGGGAGGCGAGCAGCAGCGCATAGCAATAGCCCGTGCGATACTCAATGCCCCGGAAGTCATACTGGCCGACGAACCTACCGGCAATCTGGACGGTGAAACAGCCGAAGAAATACTCCAGCTCCTGCACAGCATCAACAAGGAGAGGGGTGCTGCAATAATGATGGTGACACACAACAGGAGCATCTGTGACCGTTATCCCGGACGCGTATTCGAAACCAGAGATGAGACTTGCACAGAGATACTCTGAGGTTGTCGCCTGGTTCCGCGACAATATGCCTGCTGCGGAGTCCGAACTCCATTTCCGTTCAGCCTACGAGCTCATCACCGCGGTGATTCTGTCCGCGCAATGCACTGACAAGAGGGTCAATATGGTCACCCCTGCCCTGTTCAGCAAATATCCGGACATCCACAATCTGGCTCTTGCAGAAGCTGAAGAAGTGCTGCCCATCATCAAATCGGTGTCCTACCCCAACAGCAAGGCAGTTCATCTGTGCGGAATGGCCAGAAAAGTCGTGTCCGACTTCGGAGGAGAGATTCCCGACTCCATCGACAGTCTGATGACACTGCCCGGAGTCGGTCGCAAAACGGCCAACGTTGTGGCCTCCATCATCTACAACAAACCGGTGATAGCCGTTGACACTCACGTTTTCAGAGTCTCTCACAGGATTGGACTCTCGAAGGGCAGAACACCCCAAGCCGTGGAACTTGATTTGGAAAAACATATTCCGGTAGAACTCAGGGCTGTAGCCCACCATTGGCTCATCCTGCACGGAAGATATGTATGCAAGTCTCAAAAGCCGCAGTGCAAGGACTGCGGCCTCAGGAATTGCTGTCTGTATTTCAGTAAAAACAGTTCCCCCGACAGGGAAAGCATAATTGTCAGCGGCAGAACTGAGCCTTGAGTGACTCAATCCTTGCATCGGCATCCTCTCCCTTTGCTCCGAAATAGAACTTGATCTTGGGTTCCGTACCTGAAGGGCGCACAGACACGACGTCTCCGTCCGCATCGAAGAACTGCAGCACGTTGGATGAGGGCTGGCCCGTCTTCTCCGGTTCAAGATAATCGACCACCTTCACCACAGGGCTTCCGCACATCTCTACAGGCGGATTGCAGCGCAGTGCATCCATCATCTCCCGTATCTCACGCACACCGCTGACACCGCGGCGCACCACGCTCACGAGAGCCTCCTTGCGGAATCCGAACTCCGCATAGATTTTCTGCATCAACTGATAGAGGGTAAGACCCTGTTCAGCCGCCCAAGCCGCACACTCAGCGACCATCATCACGGAAACCTGGGCATCCTTGTCACGGACAAACTGACCGACATTGAAGCCGTAGCTCTCCTCTCCGCCGCAGATGAACTCTCCGTCACCCTCGTGTTTCTTGACAACTTCGGCAATATACTTGAAGCCGGTCAGCACGTTGTACACGGGCACTCCGAAACTGCGACAGATGTCACTGACAAGCTCCGTAGTGACAATAGTCTTGACAACGTACTTGCCCGGAACCAGTCTGCCCAGTTCCTTCCATCTGGTCAGAATATAGTATGTGAGCATCGAGGCGGTCTGATTGCCGTTGAAGAGCACCATTGAGCCGTCGTCGGCGCGCACTGCAATCCCCATCCTGTCGGCATCGGGGTCCGTACCGATCACGATATCGGCTCCGGTGGCCTCAGCTTTCTCCAAAGCCATTCCGAGAGCGGCGGGTTCCTCAGGATTCGGAGAAATCACAGTGGGGAAATCCCCGTCCGACACATCCTGTTCAGGCACGTGAATCACATTTCGGAAGCCCTTGCGGGCAAGAATCTCAGGTACAAGACGTACGCCGCAACCGTGAAGTGGAGTATAGACGAACTTGATGTCCGGATGAGCGGCACAGGCTTCGGGGCTGAGCGACAGGCTCAAAAGGTCGGAGAGATAGCTCTCGTCCACATCGGAACCCAACGGAACTGTCCTGGCAGGGCAATCGGACGTGAACCTGACTTTGGACGGATGGTCAATCTTCGCCACTTCGGCGACTATTTCAGCATCCACAGGGGCAGTGACCTGGCCCCCGTCCGACCAGGAGACCTTGTACCCGTTATAATCCTTGGGATTATGGGAAGCCGTAATCATCACACCGGCCACTGCAGCTTTATGCCTGACGGCATAACTCATCTCGGGAGTCGGCCTGATATTGTCGAACAGATAGACGACGATTCCGTTGGCTGTGAGGACTTCCGCCGTTATCTTCGCAAACTCACGGCTGTGGTTGCGGGAGTCAAAGGACACGACTACGGACGGTTCCTGAACGGAACAATGAGTGAGGATGTAATTGGCAAGTCCCTGTGTGGCCATTCCAACAGTGTATCTGTTCATCCTGTTGGTACCCACGCCCATTATTCCACGCAGTCCTCCGGTGCCGAACTCCAGATTCCTGTAAAATGCATCTTCAAGGGTGGCGGGGTCTTCCCGTATCATTCTTCTCACCTCCGTCACCGTTTCATCGTCAAAACCTGGTTCAAGCCAGGATTTGGCTCTTTCTTCATATTCTTTCATTGTCCATCTATTAGTTTAAACAACTTTGGATTCTGTCCGGAAACATTCCAGTCCCGAAACAATCCAGTCCGGAAATATTCTAATTCAGAAGCATTCTGGTCCAGAAATCGGCCGCAGCGGCGGCATCGTGCAGGTGCTGGTCACCCCTGTAGCCGTGCATACCGTCAGGATAGAGCATCAGTTCGAACTGCACTCCGGCCTTCTGAAGAGCATCGACCAGTTGAAGAGTGTTCTGACAATGCACGTTGTCATCTCCTGTCCCGTGAGTGAGTCTGAGCCGGGACGGTGTGGTCCAGGTCGGTTTCTGTGAATCTATATAGCTGAGCACACTCGCTGTTCTGTAGCCTTCCTCATTGTCGGACGGTATGTCCATAAAGCGTTCCGTGTAGATTGAATCGTACAGATACCAGCTATACACTCCCCCTCCGGCAATTCCGCAGTGGAAATATTGCGGATACCTGAGCACCAACATAGCCGTTGTTGTGCCACCGAAAGAGAAACCGTCCACGCCTATCCTGTCGGCGCGAACATAGGGCAATGACTGCATATATCTGGCCCACGCAATATAGTCCTCCAGTTCTATCACAGTCATCCTGCGGTAAGCCTGATCCATACCCCGCCTCCCGTTTTCACCCGAAGAACGAGGATCCACGACCATATAAATCACTCCGTTGTCATAACACCACTTGCTCGAAGCGTCACGATCACCCCATCTGTCACGCACATAGGCAGTTCCGGGACCTCCGTACACTTCCATCAATACGGGATATTTCCTGAGGGAATCGAAGCCGGCAGGAAGACTCACCAGACCGTACAGGTCGAAACCGTCATTGCTGATTTTCACAAGTTCAGGTTTCGGAGTAGTGCTCAGATCCTTGCCGAAGGAGTCGTCCAGTTCCAGAGCCTCGTATTCCCGCCAGCCCTTGTAAACGTCGCTTCGCACCAGCTTGGGAGGGCGTGCGGCAGTGGACAGCTTGGCTGTGAATTCTTTACCTGAATCAAGGAAACGAATCTCAGTTGCACTGAAGGCTGGATCGGTAAGAGTTGTCACGACACCACGTCTATCCACACGGTACAGACTGGGATGGACAGGCGAATCCCGCTTGGCCAGAAACCAGATGTCACCCTTCCTCTCATCAACCTTGAGGATTCGAATTCCCCAGTTCTCTCCGGATGTAATACGCTTGAGCGTGCTGCCGTCATAGGAAAGGAAATAGATCTGCTGCCAGCCTGTCTCGAAGTCACGTACCATATAGAGTCCCTTGTCAGTGAATTCCACCTCGTCGAGAAACTCGACCCAAGTCTCCGACTTTTCTGTGTAGATAAGTTGGGAACGGCCATTGGAAACATCCACGCTGTATATTCCGAGGCTGTTCTGTCTGCGGGGTTCCCTCTGTACAAAGAAACTGTTTCCGTCCGGACTCCAGAAAGGGGTGCCGAAATATTGCTCGCCCTGTTCAAAATCGGCCCATACTGTGGTGCCGGACTCAAGGTCTATCACAGCAACCTTCACCTCCGGGTTCTTCTCCCCCGCCTTGGGATAGCGGGTCAGCTTGAGGCTTCCGTCTTGACCGGCAGGAGAATAGATTGGAAACACAGGTACTTCGGAATTATCGAAGCGGTAGAAGGCTATTCGGCGTGAATCAGGACTCCACCAGAAAGCCTTGTATGCTGAGGCACGTCCGAAAATCTCTTCATAGTACACCCAGGAAGCGTATCCATTCAATATGACATCACTGCCGTCATCGGTGAGCCGCTTTTCCGCACCGGTGGACAAATATCTTACCCACAGGTCATTGTCTCTTGTAAAAGCTTCATAGCTGCCATCGGGTGATTTTGTGACATTCATATCACCCGCACGGCACAGCACGCAGGCGAGAACAAGGAGAAATGTAGCTGTTATCTTTCGCATAAGAGTTGTTGAAATATCAGTCATTGAAAAATCTGTCATTGAAATTCACGAAATACACTTTTTCCACCGCTCTCGTAATGGCGGTATAGAGCCATTTCAGGTCATCCACGCTCTGCTCCTCCATCCAGAAAGGGCAGTCTATGAAAACACATTTCCATTGTCCGCCCTGAGACTTGTGGCAGGTGATGGCCTCGGCGTATTTGAGTTGGAGGGCATTGTAATACTTGTCCTCACGGACCGCCCCCCAGACTTTTCTCTTGCTCCCAAGATGGGCGTAGTCGGCCGAAACTCCGGCATACAGAGCGTTCTGCTGATCGAAGGTCAGGGATGCTGACTCGGATTCCAAAGTATCAAGGCACACCTTGGCCTTTATCTCCACGTCATCATAATCCGGGAAACGCAGCACGGCATCCGCGAAATGCAAGCCGTAGCGCTCTTCCCAACCGCTGATTCTCACCAGATAAGCAATATCGCCGTTGGCAATGTAGTCAATCTGCGGAACGTCATCGACAAACTGGTAGCAATTCTTCACTATCATCAGCTTGTCATCGCGCACCAGTTTCTCCTCTTTGAACTGAACTGTTGAACGTATCCCCGCATTGTAACGTATGGCCCTCTTGTTGGACCGGCACAGAACTATGGTCTCGTCTTCTCCGTATATGGAATATGCTCCGGACAGGGTTTCAATAAGTTCCGAGCCGGCAATCCGCTCCACATCCCTGAAACCCCCGGTCCTCAGCTTAAGTTCGGTCGGGCCGTTCAGCTGAGAACAGATACTCTCCCTGAGCGAAGTCGCATTTGCAAGAATCCCTGATTCTGAAGCCTGCCTCACCACAGTGGTGAGGGTTGAATGGCGCACACCACCGAAACAGTCGATGAATTCGGGTGCAAGTGCAGGAGATTCATCCAAGCCAACAGGTGGTAGCTGAGCCGAATCACCTGAAAGAATCAGACGACAGTCATCTCCGGAGCGTACGAATTCTATCAGGTCTTCCAGCAGGTTGCCGGATCCGAATTCGGCGCTGCCCTCGCGGTTCATACTGTCTGTACCGATGAGAGAAACCTCGTCAACGACAAACAGTGTCGATTTGGACTTGTTGGGTGAGAGTGAGAATTTGCCGAAACCGTCTGAACCAACAGATTTCTGCCGGTATATGTGCTTGTGTATGGTGAAAGCAGGCCTTCCGGAGACTGCGGCCAAGACCTTGGCGGAACGGCCGGTAGGAGCAAGCAGCACGGATTTGACCCCTGAAAGGCGCAAGGCGGAGATAACGGCCGCAAGAGCGGTGGTCTTGCCCGTACCGGCATATCCGTTCACCACAAGGATATCAGCATCGCCACAGGTAACGAAATCGGCCACGTCACGGAAAAGTGATTTCTGACAAGCCGTCGGCTCCTTTCCAAATGCTTTGAGAAAACGTCCCTCGAGTATTTCCGCCCTGTCGTTCATTGCCTTCTTCGGTCGAATAACATTACTATGAAGGCAAGTACAGGGTAAATTTCCACACGTCCGAGAAACATATCGAAGGTGTAAAGATACTTGACAGCACCAGGTATGCCGGAAAAATTGCCCATAGTGCCCATATCACCAATTGCAGGACCCACATTGCTGAGGGAGGAAATTGATGATGCCAATGAATCGCTGCCGCTGACGCCGAGGCAGATGCTGACAAACACTGAAAGGCCCAGTAGAAAGAAGAACAGAAGAAGGTACAGAAGCTGGGGATATACGTCAGAGTGCCTGAGCACACGCTTCCCCAGTCTGACTTCGCTCACGGAAGAAGGGTGAAGATGTCTGTTGACCTGCACGGAGGCTGACCTGAGGAAAACCAGGACTCTGTCCGCCTTGACACCTCCGCTGGTGGACCCTGCACAGCCGCACATCACAGCCATCATCACAAGCAGGGCATTGGACGAGTATGGCCACAGAGCGTTGTCGGAGATGGCGAAACCGGTTGTGGAACTGATGCTTATGGTCTGGAAACAAGAGGTCCAAAGAGATTTTCCCATACTGTCCTCAACTCCCGATGTTCTCAGCATAACGGCATTGAGTATCGTGACAATCAGAATGCACGAGAGGTAGAATATAACCACAGGATTGCGGAGAGGCTTGATGGAGCGGTGGATGACCGACAGAAAAATCAAACCGAAGTGCAGTGACGAAAGGAGCATAAACACCATAGTGACGAACTCCACTGCACGTGAGTCGAAAGCCGCAATTGAAAGGTTTCTGGTGCTGAATCCGCCGGTGGAGCTTACGCTCATCGCGTGGCATATGGCATCGAAAGGCGACATTCCGGCCAACAGATAGGACAAGAACGAGAGGATAAGCAGGGCCAGATATACATAAGCAAAGATGTACACGGTACGATTGGCCCGGGAGGAGTATCCGCCCCTGGATAGGGATGATAGTTCCATATTGGTGAGTCTCAGCCTCATAGGACTGGAAGTGGGAATTATGAGCAGCAGAAACACCACTACTCCCAAACCTCCGATGAAGTGGGTTGAACTGCGCCAGAAGAGAAGACTGTCAGGCAGGGCCTCCACATCGGCCAATATTGTGGCCCCGGTGGTGGTAAAGCCTGATACACTTTCAAACCAGGCATTCTGTATTGTGAAAGGGCCTCCCCACAGAGCGTATGGAAGCATTCCGAACAGAAAAGACAAGAGCCAGGACAGAGTGATTATGACATAACCCTCCTTGAGACTGATCTCTGAAGTACGGTGGACGAAAATAAAGGGAAAGGCACCGACAATGAATGTGATGACAAAACTGATTATGAGGGATGCCAGAGCACTGTCATTACCATTCAGCACCGATACGACAATGGACAGAAACATAAACAGCGAGCTCACAAGCAAGGCTGCTCCAGTATTTCTGCTGATGGTCTTCCAGTTCATAGACTCAGTCTTTGGGGTCCAGTTTTCCGCGCAGGGAGGCGATACGCCTGCGAAGAAGCTGGTTGTCACTCACGATTTCAGAAATACCGTCGTTGAGTTCACGCAGTTCATCATCCCCCTCGAACTCGAAATTGTAGTTCTTGTCCGTCGTCCGGTAAGCCGAGAGAGAGCGCAACATCTTCTCGAGAGGCTCCACATATCCTGAAAGAAGGAAAAAAAGCAGCATCACGCAAAGAAGGATACCGGCCACGACCGCGACTATGCCCGGTACTATGCTACGGTAAATGCCTCTGTCGAACGATGCGGAATTCTTTCTCAACTCAGCCTGAATGCCGTCGGTAAGATGTTCGAAATCCGCGTGCAGATGCCCGTATCTGGGCTGGAGACGTTCAAAATACCAAGATCTGGTGTCTATAAAATCGGACTGTAGTACATCCTCGAGTTCAAGTGAAGTGAGCATATATGCCGAATATGAGTACAGCAGGGAATCGGCCCCGGGGATGGTTGCACAACGCGCCCGGAAAGTGCTGTCGTCGAACTCAGGGCGTGACTGAGAAGAAGCGTCGCCAACAACCGAAAGAATCTCCAGATTGTAGTCATTGCACATAGCGGCTAATTTTCCTGCCTCGTTCACGCTCTCTATGTCATCGGCGATAAGAGACGACACATAATTGCTCATCCTGTCGTATTCGATAAAGAGGATGATGCAAGAAACGAGCAGGACGGAGGCTATAAGAAAAATGCTCAAGCTCAGTTTGGCCCTGATTGTTAATTTCATTATTAAAAAAATTCAAAAACTGATTACAAATATAGTGAAAATAGTCTATTTTTGTGATGGAACAAAAAGCCAGCACTATGTACAGTTTTCTCAATGATTCCGGCAGCAAGAGCGCAACGGCAAAAAGGGAGATTCTCCGGATTTGTCTGTCAAGTCTGAACTACAGCATATCAGATTTCAGCAAGTCTCTTGGCATCAGCGTGCCCACAGTCACAAAACTCATCGGGGAACTGATGGATGAAGGTTTCATACAGGACGAGGGCAAAATCGGCACTTCGGGGGGAAGACGTCCAAGCATATACGGACTCAATCCCGGAGCGGGCTATTTCGTGGGTGTCGATGTTGCCAGACATCACTTTCATATAGCGGTGTGCAACTTCAAGGGAGAACTTGTGGGCTTCATTCAGGACATAGAATTCGTTCTTGAGCCCAATGCACAGTCGTTCAGGGATATGTGCCATATGGTCAAGGCTCAGATTACAGCCAGCGGGATTCCCTGGATCAAGGTTCTGGGAGTCGGAGTGAGTCTCTCCGGCCGTGTGAATCCTGAGAAAGGCTACTCCCTGTCCTATTTTATGAGCGATGATCTGCCTCTGAACGAACTGTTCCAGAAAGAGTTCAACGTACCGGTAACAGTGGAGAACGATTCCAGAGCGATGACCTACGGAGAGTATATGACTCTTGGGCCGGAAGCCGATAAGGATATGGTCTTCATTAATCTGAGCTGGGGTCTTGGAATGGGAATGATACTGGACGGACACCTGTACTACGGCAAATCCGGATACTCAGGGGAAATCGGGCATTTCCCCCTGCTGGACAACGACATCCTGTGCCGTTGCGGAAAGGTTGGTTGTCTGGAAACCGGAGCATCGGGATCGGCACTCCACAGGATGATTCTGGAAAAACTCAAGTCCGGAAGGAAGTCCTCACTCTCGGCCGCCTTCGAGCAGAAAGGGGATATCGAACTGCAGGAGATACTTCAGGCCATAAGAGAGGAGGATGTGCTTGCCATAGAGGGGATAGGCAAGACAGGACGCATACTGGGACGCGGCATAGCCGGAATAATCAATCTCTTCAATCCCGGGCTTGTGGTTATCGGAGGCCGTCTCATAGTAGGCGGAGATTACCTGCTACTTCCCATACAGACAGAGGTCAATAAACTGTCACTCAGCCGTGTAAGTCACGATACAACTATCAGATTGTCGGCTTTGGACAGAAAAGCAGCCTCCGTTGGAGACTGCCTTCTTTCCAGGTCCAAGATTCTCGGACTTATGTAGGTCCTATTCAGGCTTGTAGGAATCCTTGAGCGAAACAGTCTTGTTGAATACCGGATGGTCCGGTGTGCTGTCCTTATCCTTCACATAGTATCCGCTGCGCTCGAACTGGACGGCGATTCCGGAAGCGTCTTCCAGTAATGCCGGTTCAGCAAAGCCTTTCCCGAGCACGAGAGAGTCCGGATTCAGGAAATCCTTATAATCCTTGTCCTCCGGCACCTGACTCATATCGGCCAGTGTGAAAAGACGGTCGTAGTTCCTGAGCTCCAGATCCTTGGCAAAGGCGCAACTTACCCAATGAATTGTACCCTTGACTGAACGCCATTCACCGGAACCGGGACGGGTGGACGGATCCCAACTGCACCTGAGCTCCACGACCTTGCCATCGGCATCCTTCACAACCTCCTCGCACTTGATAATATAGGTGTACTTCAGCCGTACTTCCCCACCGGGCTTGAGACGGAAGAACTTGTTGGGGGCATCCTCCATAAAGTCAGCCCTGTCTATGTAAAGATTTCCGTCAAAAGGAACCTTGCGTGACGCACCGTCGGGTTCAGCCGGATTCAGAGGACAGTCGAACCATTCCACCTTAGATTCAGGCCAACCGACAAGGGTGAGTTTCAGAGGATCCTGCACAACCATATAGCGGTTGGAACGGGTATTCAAGTCCTGACGGACACACCACTCGAGAAGCTGGATATCCATAAGCTGGTCACGTTTGCTGACTCCTATCTTCTCGCAGAACATCTTGAGCGACTCGGCAGT
>DCIN01000041.1:26472-26730 GCA_002315815.1 Bacteroidales bacterium UBA1725
TTCGAGAAGCTTGCGCTTGCTCATCAGGGTATAGGTGAGGTTGAGTCTGGCGAACTCGTACTGGTGGGACGGATATATGCCGAGCGTCTGTATGAACCAGTCATACAGGGGCCTGTGCACGTCGAACTCGAGTGTACAGATAGAGTGTGTGATGTTCTCGATGGAGTCGCACTGCCCGTGAGTATAGTCATACATCGGGTAAATGCACCACTTGTCCCCTGTGCGGTGATGGGATGCGTGCTTGATTCGATATAGCAG
>DCIN01000024.1 GCA_002315815.1 Bacteroidales bacterium UBA1725
CCGGAGTGCCTGACAGGGTTTTGACGCATTTGCGGAAGCGGTATCCGCGACGCCACAGTTCACGCCTGACAGCCTGCTCCGGGCGGGTGTCCTTCGAGTGTATGCTGGACATACATTCGTGGCGTTGTTCGGGAGTCATTCGATCCATCGCTTATTTGAGCTCCGTTGATTCGACTGTCGCTTCTCCGCTGAAAGAGGACTTCTCTATATTGGACACACGCCCCCCGGAAGAGTATATTTCCTCCGGGACCCCCCACAGCTTCGCTGCGGGTCCCCTCCTCGCCGGCGGCAGCCCTCCGGAAATATACATCATTCCGAGTGGCTTGTTTTCCTGTAACCGTCCACTTCTCCACCTTGTCTTTTCATAGGTCATAGATACCTTCGTCTGTAAATCAAAATTTGTGGTGCTTACGAAAGCATCTTTGCCGTTCATATCCTTACCCCCATCTATTTCCATTCGAACTTATCCTTACCGGCTCCCACTTCAAAGTGGTACTTTACAATGCCGAGGTCCATCTGAGTGAAGCCGATAATGGATGTGCCTTTATTTGCCAGGACCTTCGGCTTCCCGCTTCCTCCGTCAAGTCCCACATACTCGAAATGGAACTTCTGCTGATTGACGGCGGTAGGGGCGAGGAGTGCTGCTTTCACACCTTCTTCGAACCAACGAGGAGTAATGTCGCTGGCGTTACTGACTTCTGAAGGCGATTTGATCTTGTGAGACACTCCCTGTGTCTCACCGTAGCCGATGGATATGACACAGGCGACTTTTTCATCTTTATCCAGAACAAAAGCGCCCGTAGTCTTGCTATAACTGATTCCGACCCAGCAGGTGTTGAGACCCAGCGTCTGTGCAAGCAGGACGATTTGCTCCCCGTAATAGCCGACCCTTTCGTCAAGGTCACCGGCTTTCTTCCCGGCCATGACAAGATAGTTCCTCACGCCTCTGAACCTGCCGTACTTGGCTATTGTTCCGGAAAAGGCTTTCGGCTCATCGAGTATGAGCTGCACATGAAGATCGCCGACAGAGTTGACCTCATCGATCTTCTGCTGAAGAGCGGCCAGAGTGCCGCCGGTGATTGGTTGGTCTGTATATGCCCGAACTGAATGGCGGGCGGGGATTGTTTCTGAGAATGTCATAATTCCCATCTCTGATTCGATTCTAATGTATTGTTACGAAATCAAAGACCTCGGTGATGAAGTTTGTCAGGAGATTTTTCTGCTCCATGATAGTCTTGCTTTCATTGAATATTTGGATATCCTTGAATTGAAACCATAGACAATTTATATTCCAAACTTCATCATATTCTTCGAACGGATTGCTATAGTGTTTTCCTTCGGCCAGTTTTGCATTTCCAAACAGGGTAGGATGAGCATTTTTATTGTGCTGCTCTGATATGGCGATATACAGTTCAGGTTGTTCCTTATAAAAATACAATGACAGCCATCCATATATTTTGCTCCTTTTTTTGTCTTTGTAGGAGATGAAAAAATCAATGGCATGGATTCCAAAAAGTATTTTGGATCGCATAGGCTGGTATTGTTTGTTTGGTTCACAATCGTACGTCTCAGCGTTGATGCGCAATGCGTTCCAAGCGATATTTGAAAACTCGTACAGGGAATAAATACCATCAAGATTCATAGGCTTTGTGTATGTTACAATTTGACAGACGGATTGGAGATACTGTATGTATCCATTAAACAGGGGTTTAACTTCAGTGCTGACCCTCTCAAGGCTGGAGAGTAGATAATTGTAGATATCCTCCCAACTCTTTACATCGAATCCCGGTTTCTTCAAATAGTAGTTGACGATGTATCCAAGCCTGCTCGGATGAATATTGTAAGAGTCAAGGTACTGATTGAAGTGCTGCTTTTTATCATTGATCTTAACCTCGATAAGGTAGGGGAGTTCATCAGTCTTCATCCTTACGAAGATGTCAACACGGCTCCCTTGGTCGTTGTCATCTGGCTTTTCCCGGACAATTTCATCAACATCATCCACATTTATAGAAGGGAAGAAATATTTTAAGAATAGTCCTCTGAATTCAGCGCAACTATTGCATAATGCGACAGTTACGTTGCTAAGGTCGTTCTCTTGCCAGTAGTAAGACGCCAGTTGGGAAAGGAATGATGAAACCCCGTTCATGATTAAACTGTAACTTCCGCTAAAGCACGGTATATAAACAGCGAGGCTCAGGAGATTCCGACTCAGGAGTAAAACCCTGTGTTCGGGCATAGATGTGATTAAGTGTGAAAAGTCTCCTGAACAAATGGTCCGCTCCCGACTGCCGGCCCTCCGGAGGACTGCTGCGACCGCTGAAGCGAAAGTCCTCCGGCTGACCGGCAGTCGGGAGCTGTTGTGGTGGCTGTAATAGCTGTCCGGTAATTTCGAATCCCGAATTTCCGCAAAGTCAATTCCCCAACAATGGCATCCGCAAGTCACATGGCTGCCAACCCGACAATCACCTGGCGGCCCGATGCCCGCCCTGGCAGCTTGTCGGCCATATCAAGCCGCCAGGTCCGTTCAAATTGATGTGAACCCCAAAGTTTGGACGGTTTTACTGTTGTTTTTATTCTTGGATACGTGGCCTTTTTGCGAACTGTAATACAAATTGCTGATAGCGCTCAATAGG
>DCIN01000039.1:0-345 GCA_002315815.1 Bacteroidales bacterium UBA1725
TTCATTGGTCCTCGATAGTATGACATCTACAGCTTCAACAAGTATCACAGCGGAGCCGACAAGCAGATGTGGACATCGATGAGCGGATTGCCAAGAAAGATGAAACCCTGTGTATTTTGATGCATTCCGGGAACGTTTTCTGCGTTTTTGTTCCATTTTGGCCACATCAACGCCAGCGAGCAGATCCATCCAGCTCGCGCGGCGTTGATCTGTAGATTGACATATAAAAATGAACACTCTCTGACATATAAGTAACCCACGGATATAATGAGATAGGCATTATTTGCACTTTCGTCAGGGGCTTTCTTTCAGTTCGAAACTTTAGTGAATCTCAAATAATAACTT
>DCIN01000039.1:455-10979 GCA_002315815.1 Bacteroidales bacterium UBA1725
ATACTCGACAATCTTTGGTAACTTATTTTTGTCGCTTCACTTAAGATTCAGCCCTTGAAAACTGGGTGGGTATGCTCCGGAATATGTAGATTTTTAGTATGTTTGCAATTATGAAAGCAACCGCATTACTCCCCATCATTATGCTTGCCGCCATTTCTTGCGGTACTGCAAAGAATCAGAATTTCAAGTCAGAATCCGAAGATGAAGTCGTGAACATCGGCTACCAGAAAGCGATGAAGAAAGATGTCAACGGAGCAGTTCATAGAATCAAGATCAAAGATGAGGGAATGAGCTTCACAAACATATACGAATATCTCAAAGGTTCCGTAGCCGGGCTTGAGGTAGAAGGAGAGACAAGCGGAAGACCGACAATCAGGATTCGCGGAATAAACTCCATCACAGGTCCCAACGACCCTCTTATCATCGTGGACGGGGTATATGAAAGTGTCGAAGGTCTCTCCGGCATCAACCCAAGAGATGTGGATACTGTGGATGTATTGAAAGACGCCTCTATGACCGCATCTTATGGTTCAAGAGGATCAGGAGGCGTCATCATCATCACCCTGAAAAAGGGTGGAAAAGACTGATTATTACTTCTTCTTTGCCAGGCCCGGAATCTTGTTAAGATCTACGATGACGAGATTCAAACGCTTGGCATTGCTGTATTTACCTGTCTGGTAACAAAGTTTTGTTCCATCGGGGCTGAAGAAAGGCTGTGCGTGATCGGGAGCCATTCTGTTTCCTGATGATATCTGGTATTTGTGACCTGTTGCGACATCAATGACCCAGATGCTTCCGCCGAAAGTGTCTCCACAGGCAAGTCGGTTGTCCCTGGTGGAGTTGCAGTGCCAGAATCCGCGTCCTGTAAGTGCTGAACTTCTGTCTTTTTCCATCTCCACGTTTCCGAGACAGTCAACATCGTCGGTGCGGAGGTTGATGCGGAAGATACCGTTTGCTTGCTTGCGGAGCTGGGGCTGCCATCCAAGAACATTGAAATAAACATAATCCTCTGTCCCAAAAGTCTCGTGGGTCACCCAATCGAGAGCAGTCTCCTTATAGAGAGGCTTGAAATCCGAACCGTCAGCCTTTACATACCACATTCTCTGGTTTGCATCTCCACCGGTCTCGCAGCAGAAAACTATCTCATCGTTGCGGAAACGACTGCACTGGATATGCCCCACACTGAACTCACAGTTCACCACGAATGAGGTCTCACCGGTCTTTAGATTCATCTTGCGTATTCCACTGAGATGCTGGCGTGTCTTTACAGGCTGATCATCTCGGGGCACGAATGCATTTGCGTTCATTCTGTCCATCTCTTCCTGAGTTCCTTCACGGCTGACGGTGATGTATGCATAATCATCTTCGCTGCTGATACAGAAGCTGCCCGGGTTACCCATCTCCTTGCTTGTAGGGAATGTTCCGAGGCATGTCATATAGTCATCCTGCTTTGTTGCCTTGCCCTTGGCAGCGTCTGCAAAGAATTTGTCGAGATCCATAACATACATAGACCACTTGCCGGGTTGGCCGGGTTCGGTTCCGCGCTCGGTACGGCTGAAGAAAAGTTTGTTGGACCTGTTTGCAAGATATCCCTGGCCTCCATTCCCGTCCGTTGCCTGAATAATCTTACCAGTGGCCACTTCTATAAAATATGTGTGGGTAGGGGCGAAGTTCATCCTTCTTCCATTTGGTCCCTGAGGAGCAGCCTCTGCTGCTTCGGGTGCCTTCTCTGAACGTGAAGATGATCGGAACATCAGGTATTTCTGATCATAAGTCCACATAGGATCCGTCTGATAAATGAACTTGTCGTTCTTGAGTGTGTCAGTCAGGAGGGTTAGTTTCACTCCTGTCTGATCATCCTTGATTGTTTTCTTCTCAGCAGCTTGCCATTTGCCGAACTGTGCGAATGCCGATGTACCAAGAAGTACGGCAGAAACAATTGTAAATAATTTTTTCATTATGTTTGAATTGATAAAAATGAGTCAATTTTTCTATTTCTTTCCCTTCATTAAATACGATTGCGCTTCACTTGCTTGTATTGTCACACCACAACATCACAATCCTTTCAGAAAGTTAATGAAAAGTCAATGTAAAATAAAAGCTTATTTATAAATTTGTACGAAATGACCAATTATCCGTTATTATTTGCGCTGATGTTAGCCGCGCTTCCTTGCAAAATTCAGGCCCCATCCGCACTGAACATAGAGGATTTCGAACAGTACTGGACGATAGAATCCGAATCCCCCGACTACAAGTTGAGCTTTGATGACGGGTGCTGCGAAATAATATCACCGAAAGGTCTCACACTGTGGCGAAAGGAGAAGATGTCGGGTAATGTTGTGATAGAATACGATGCCAGAGTGATGAAGGAGACTGAGTCCGACCGTCTCAGCGACCTGAACTGCTTCTGGATGGCATCCGATCCGCGAGCCGAAAGCCTCTGGACCAATCTTGAAAAGAGAGGAGGAGTGTTCTCAAACTGTGCGACAATGCAGCTCTACTATGTAGGTTACGGCGGCAACTCAAACAAGACGACCCGCTTCCGCAGATATGACGGTAATCCAGGTCCTGCGATAATCAAGGAGTACACTGACCCGGAGCATCTGCTCCAACCAAACAGATGGTATCACATCAGGCTGGAATGCAAAGACGGAACGGTAAGTTATGAGATTAATGGTGAACGTCTTTTCGAATGGACAGACCCCAATCCGCTCAAAGAAGGGTGGTTCGGTTTCCGCACCACACTCTCACGCACCCAGATAATGAATTTCAGGTACAACAGCGTAAATTAACAAGTACAGACATAAATTGGCAAACACATATTAACAGGCATAAATTGACAAACACATATTAACAAACACAAACAAGCAACAAATGAAGAAGTACATTCCGGAAGTCATCGCGCTGGTTCTCTGTTGCAGCGCATTCGCACAGCAACCGTCAGGAAAGTTGCTGACAGACTCCAACACTCCTCTGCATCTCCTCCAACCGGATTACAACGTTCCCTACGGAGTTCCTTCCATAGATAAAATCAAGTCTGACCTGGATTGTGTACTCAAGTTCATTGACGAGGGCACTCCTGCCAGAATCGCTTCCAATGGACGTGTGGAGCAGGGCATTTTCAGACTCAACAGTTACGAATGGGGTGTGACATATTGCGGAGTGCTGAACGCCGCCGCATCAACAGGTGACCGGAAGTATCTTGATTATGCCGTTTCGCGTATGGAATTTATGGCATCCAATCTGAAACTCTACCGCAGTCTTCAGCATCCCGGAGCTCTCGATGATTGTGGGGCCATAACCACTTCGATGATCAAGGCATCACAGGACAACCCCAATCTCGCCACAAGCCTCAGGACTGTTATGGACAATTGTGCCGACTACATAATGAATAAGGAATACCGCCTTGAAGACGGCACATTCGCCCGTACCAGACCGCTAAAAAACAGTGTGTGGCTGGACGACATCTTTATGGGTGTTCCCGCCCTCGCGTGGTATGGCAAGTTCACTGGAGAAAGCAAATACATAGACGAGGCCGCCCGTCAGATTCTTCTCTTCAAGAAGCATATGTGGCTGCCTGAAAAGAACCTGTTCCGTCACGGATGGGTTGAATCAATGGACGTTCACCCTGATTTCTGCTGGGCACGCGCAAACGGCTGGGCTTTTCTTGCAATGTCTGAGGTCCTGGACGTTCTTCCCGAGAACCATCCCGACAGAGCTGAGATTCTGGATCTCTTCCAGCACCACGCCAAAGGCCTCTGTGCCCTCCAGAGCGGAGAGGGATTCTGGCATCAGCTGCTTGACCGCAATGACAGCTATCTCGAAACATCCGCCACTGCCATCTATGCTTACTGCATAGCACACGGCATCAACAAGGGCTGGCTCAATAACCTTGCCTACGGTCCCGCCGCTATACTGGCTTGGAACGCCGTATCCACAAAAATCAATTCTTCCGGAGCAGTTGAAGGAACTTGCGTAGGCACTGGAATGGCTTTCGATCCGGCATTCTACTATTATCGTCCCGTCAGTGCTTTTGCCGCCCACGGATACGGTCCGGTTCTGCTCGCAGGTTCCGAACTGATTGCTCTCTGCAAGAACTATTATCCCAGACTGAACGACAATGCCGTTCAGTTCTACTCCACAGATCATTCAAAAGAAGGAGCCATTTTTCACGAACAATAACAGACAAGTTGATTGACCTTATGAAAAGCAAGCCAAGCATCGGAAATCTCGTCGCGACAGCCGCAGCTGCAGTTGCAGTCGTATTTGCAACTTCCTGCAACTCAAACATCAGCGATAATCTTCCCGCTCCGCATCTCGAGAAGAGGGGGGAGGTGACACAACTCATCGTAAAGGGAGAGCCCTGGCTCGCCCTCGCCTGCGAACTGCATAACTCCTCAGCGTCGAGCGTTGCCTATATGAAGGAATACTGGCCCAAGCTCAAGGACGCCGGTCTGAACACAGTACTCGCCACAGTTTCCTGGGAACAGGTGGAACCAGAGGAAGGAGTATTCGACTTCAGCGTTGTTGACGGTATCATCGCCGATGCCAGAAAGAATGATCTCAAACTGGTTCTCCTTTGGTTCGGAAGCTGGAAGAACGGAATCACCAGTTACGAGCCGAAATGGGTCAAGAAGGACACTGAACGTTTTCCTCTTGCTCTGACAAAGGAAGGCAAGCAGCTCCCCATTCTCACGACTCTCTGCCAGAACAGCTGGGAAGCCGACGGGAAAGCCTATGCAGCCTTGATGAAACATATCCGCGAAGTGGATGCATCCACCCAGACAGTGATAATGATGCAGATGGAAAACGAAGTCGGCCTGCACGGTTATACAAGGGACTACAGTCCTCTTGCAGAGGCAGCCTTTGCCGCTGATGTACCCCAAACGCTGTTGGAGCACTACGGCAAGACGGAAGGAGGATCGTGGGAGGAAGTGTTCGGCAAAAGCGACCGCACAGACGAAATGTTTATGGCTTGGAACTATGCAAGCTATATGGACAAGGTGTCGGCAGCAGGCAAGGCAGAGTACGACCTGCCCACCTTCGTGAACGCCTGGATTGTACAGCCCGAAGACACTCGCCCGGGCAATTATCCTTCCGGCGGTCCCCAGTCACAGAACCACGAAATCTACAGGGTGGCAGCCCCCAATATTGATATCCTCTCCCCCGACATCTATCTCAATGACTTCCCTGCCATAATCAAAATGTACTCAGAAAACGGCAATCCCGTATTCATCCCCGAATCGAAATCCGGACAAGCGGGCGCGGCAAATGCAGCTTATGCCATTGGCGAGATGGGGGCAATCGGCTACTCACCTTTCGGCTTCGACGGCAGTGTCGGTTCAGAAATGAACGCAACGTTTTCCGAATTCTACAAAGCAGCCGGAAGCATCTCCGGCAAAATTCTCGCCGCTCAGGCTGAAGGCAAGATTCGCGGTGCGTGGGTTACAGGGGCCGATCCTGCATATTACAGTCAGAGCGTGACGCTCGGGGATTACAAAGTGAACGTTGAACTTGTCTCCAGCGGCCGCCGCAACGGAGGAGCGCCTCAACTGACCGGAGGAAGTTATAATGCCGGTTCCTATGGTTATGCGATGATACTCCAGGAAGAGGACGGGTATCTCGTTCTCGGATCCAACGTGCGCGTGACTTTCTTCCCGGCAGAGGGCAACAGCACTGTAGGTCTGGCCAAAGTCACCGAAGGCAAATTCATTGACGGAAAGTGGGTGGAAGGCCGTTGGCTCAACGGAGATGAAATCCAGCTCCGTTATGACCTGCTCTATGCAGTGGAGGAAGGTCTTTCAGGACAAGGACTCAACTTTGGCAACCCTCATCCTGCATTCCTCAAGGTTGAACTGTTCAATTATTGAATTCTGTCTATAAGTGAAGCGAAAAAACAGGTTGGTGAAGTAAAACAAACAACTTAATGAATACGATTGGAAAGAAAACAATAATCAGCGGAGCAGTCGTCAGTGCGGCCGGAGCTCTTGCGGCCTGCGCCCAGAATCCACAGTATGCCCCGAAACCCAATGTGGTTTTCATTCTGGCCGATGACCTTGGATGGGGCGACCTTGGATGCTACGGACAGAAAATGTTCGATACTCCCAACATCGATGCTTTGGCCAGCAGTGGAATACGGTTCACACAATGCTATTCCGGGACTACGGTGAGCGCTCCATCCCGTTCCTGCCTCGTGACGGGGACACATAGCGGACACACCGCAATCAGAGGCAACAAGAAGACTCCACCAGAAGGGCAGTGGCCACTTCCCGAAGGTTCCGAAACGATGTTCCGGGACTTCAAGAATGCAGGATACACAACCGGAGCATTCGGAAAATGGGGACTCGGAGCTATAGGTTCCACCGGTGACCCTAATCTGCAGGGAGTGGACCAGTTCTTCGGGTACAACTGTCAGACCCTCGCTCACAGCTATTACCCGGATCACCTTTGGGACAACGGCAGGAAAGTCATTCTGGAAGACAATGTGGACGAAATCCCCTATGGCGAAGGCACATACTCCGCGGACCTGATTCACAACAAGGCCCTTGAATTCATTGAAGATGCGGTATCCGACGGCAAGCCTTTCTTTGTATGGTATCCGACAACCATCCCCCACGCTGAGCTCAAGGTGCCTCAGGACAGCATAATCACCAAGTTCAAGGGTAAATACCCTGAAACTCCCTATCACGGGGAAGATCAGGGATCACCGCGCTTCCGCATCGGAGGTTATTGCTCGCAGGAGTACCCTCACGCCACATTCGCCGCTATGGTTTACAGGCTGGACGTATATGTAGGTCAGATTGTCGCCAAGCTCAAGGAGCTCGGAGTGTATGACAATACCATCATTATGTTTGCCAGCGACAACGGACCCCACCTCGAAGGCGGAGCTGATCCGGACTTCTTCGACAGCAACGGACCCTGGCGCGGGTACAAACGCGACCTCTACGAGGGTGGAATCCGCGTTCCTATGATAATCCGCTGGCCCGGACACATTCAGGAAGGACGCGAGACCGATTTTGTATGCTCATTTTGGGATATGATGCCGACATTCCGCAGCATCATCGACCCTTCCTATAATGCAGAGGGGATGGACGGAATCAATCTTCTTCCAACTCTCGAAGGCAAGAAAGGCCAGAAGGAGCACGAATTTCTGTACTTTGAGTTTGCGGAGCGCAACGGACAGGCGTCACGAGTGGGACCTTGGAAACTGATTCATCAGGGAATCAACACAGCCCGTGACCACTACGAACTGTATAATCTGGACGAAGACCCTTCGGAAGAGCACGACATCATCTCCGAGCATCCGGACAAGGCTGAAGAACTCAAGGCCATTATGGTGCGCGAACACATCCCCAATCACGTCTTTCCTCTGTTCAATGGCGAATAAGGAAATCTTCACTCTTGAAGATGCGCAACGGGTGGCAGGCCCCAGGGCATTCAGCACTCTGATCAAGCCCTTCGGATCCAACTGCAATCTCGACTGCACATACTGCTACTACATAGACAAGGCCCTCCAGTACGAGGGCCTTGAGTCTGTGATGCCGGCTGAATTGCTGGAGAATTATATCAGTCAATACATCGAAGCGGTAGAGACAGGAAGCGTGGATTTCTGCTGGCACGGAGGAGAGCCTATGCTATGTGGCCTGGACTATATGAGGAATGCAGTGGCATTACAGAAAAAACACTCGGACGGCAAGACGGTCACGAATTCAATACAGACCAACGGAACACTTTTCACCGAAGACTGGGCCAGGTTCCTGGCCGACGAAGATTTCCTTGTCGGACTGTCTCTTGACGGACCGGAGGCCATTCACGATGCCTTCCGGGTCAACAAAGGCGGAGAACCGTCATTCAGAAAAGTGATGAAAGCAGTGGAGTTGTTGCACAAGCACGGAGTACGGTTCAACACTATGAGCGTGGTGAGTTCACTCAGCGAAGGACGCGGCACGGAAATATACCGTTTCTTGCGTGATGAGGCTGGCAGCAGGTTCTTTCAGTTTATGCCCGCAGTTGAAAAAATCATTGACGTACCGGGAATAAGAAGACCTGTTATAGTCAACCCGAACTACAAAGGGGCAAGAATCGCCGAATGGTCTGTATCATCAGCAGGCTACGGACAATTCCTCTGCGACGTGTACGATGAATGGAAAGCCAGAGACAGAGGAATATGTTTCGTGCAGATAATAGAGGCCACCGCTGCCCAGATTATCGGTCTGCCTGCAGGACTCTGCTCCCTGTCAGAGACCTGCGGAGACGGGCTGGCTGTGGAACATAACGGCGACGTATTCCCCTGTGACCATTTTGTCTACAGGGGGCTCAAGCTGGGCAATATCAGGGATTGCACTCTGGCCGCTATGTATGACTCGCAGAACCGGCTCAGATTCGCCTTGCACAAACGCAATTCGCTGCCGGCCGAATGTTTACGATGCGAATGGTTCAGATACTGTCACGGAGAGTGTCCGAAACACCGCTTCGAAGGAGATCGGAATTATCTATGCGACGGACTCAAGCAATTCTTCCGCCACGCTGTGCCGGAACTGGAGGTCAATAGAGGCTGCGAGAGCTAGCATAATAAATGGTGAAGGCATATCAGTTAAGGGCAAGAACGAATTATCCTCATTTCTTGAATCATTATGATTTACGAACTGGTATTTTCCAGGCAGGCAAAAGAAGACTTGTCCAAACTTAAACAATCAGAGCCACAAGCGTTCAAGAAAGCCTCTAAACTTCTTTTGGAATTAGTTGAACACCCCACTACAGGTTCTGGGAAGCCAGAAATGCTTAAAGGAAACCGCTTGGGCCGGAAAGACATTTTTCCGATTTACATTAAAAATTTAGTTACTTTTGTCAACCCAATCAATCTTCTATCCAAGAAATGACAGTCAAGATATCATCGATTGGCAGACATCAGGCCGTGGTCACTGCTGCTCTGATTCTGGCCCTTGCCGGATGCAGGCCGGCTGAAACCGACAGCCAACAAGAACAGAAGGAAAAATCGGATATAGACAAACAGCTCGGATACGGAGTTGAATATGTATATGACCGCGAAGTCCTGCCAGAAATACACGCGGAGGTACCTCTTGATGAGTGGAACGCTCTTCTGAAGGCCTATGACAACAACAAAGACACCAAATTGCAAGTCCGTTGCAATGTGAAATTCGTCCGCAGAGGCGAGGTCAGCGAAGTGAAGGATGTTGGGATACGCATACGAGGCAACGGGTCCAGGAGGAGGCCGGAAGGCAAGTCCGGAGTTATGCATACAGCCGGTAAGACTGACTGGAACCGCTTCCATATGAGCTTTCATTTCAGGAAGTTCGTTAAGGACGATGAGCACTACCTTCACGGTGCGCACAAGATTCTGCTCAAGTACGGTTGCACCGACAGGTCGCTTACAAGGGAGGTCTATGCCTATGACCTGTTCCGCAGGGCCGGAATATGGTCGGTCAGCAATGCCGTGCACTGCCGGCTGTGGATAAAGGTTGTGGGCGACCCCAAGGAAACATATTACGGAATCTATACCTTGTACGAGCCCGTGGATGAAGAATTCCTCAAATACCGCAAACAACTGTTCGGCTCCGCCAAGGGCAATCTGTGGAAATGCCGCCAGCCCAGCAGGCTCGACAGCATCAAGGGAGACTTCGGTCCCGACGAGGATGGAGATGTGGAACACACATACGAACTGAAGACCAACCTGGATCAATACGGACTTGCCCTATATCAGTTCCAGGATTTCATCACCAAGCTCAACAGCCTGAATGGCCAGGAGTTTCACGACTGGATAGGAAGAGTCTGCGACGTTTCTCTGCTGCTGCGCACGTATGCAGTGAACGTTGCTCTGGGCCAATGGGACGACTACTGGGTGAACGGCAACAACTTCTACGTTTATTTCAACTCAACCGATTACAAAGAATACAAGTTTTTCTTCATCCCTACGGATTACGACAACTCTCTTGGTACATCCAAGGTAAAAGGAAAACTGACCGATGCCGGCAGTCACAATCCTCTGGAATGGGGGCAGGATTCCAGTCCCCTGATCAAGAAGATATTGGAGTTCGACGACTACAGAAAAATCTACACCGATGCTCTTCTGGAACTGATTGACAAGGACAACGAATTGTTGTACTACGAAAGCAGCATAGCAAGGATAGAATCCTGGTATCAAAAAATCAAGCCCTATGTCTCAAACGATACCGGAGAGGATATGACTCTGAAGGATTTGCCCGCATCCTGGAGCGTAACTCCGGACTACCGCCTGCTGGATGATGGAGAGAATGTCAACTTCTTCCGGGCCAAGGAAAAATCCATACTGAAATATTGCGCAGAGTAGATGCCTGATTGGCTGGTATCAAAAAAATACCTTGCATTGCATAATATTCTAAAAAAGAATTATATTTGCAGTGCAATAATGATTGCAAAGGATAGTATTATACTATTTTTAGAAAACATTGAACGACTATGAAAAAACTGCTGTGACTAAGTAAATCTCAAAAAATAACTTGGTAATCTTGATTTCGTCTTATTGGT
>DCIN01000039.1:11088-19512 GCA_002315815.1 Bacteroidales bacterium UBA1725
CAACTTATTTTTTTCTCTTTACTAACCAAAAAAACGAATGATGAAAAAAGCAGTAAATGTGTGTGTCGGAGGAAACTCTTTCATCCTTGAAGAAGATGCCTATTTCAAACTTGATTCCTACCTTCAGAGTTTCCGCGACAAAACAGAACCCGGCAGTCAGGGCAATGAGATAATGGATGAAGTGGAAATCCGCATTGCGGAGTTGTTCACCGACGCTCTAGCCGACAATCACAAGGAGGTCATCAGCATCTCCTTAGTGTCGGAAGTCATCGGAAAAGTGGGGATGCCGGACGGAAGTACTCCTCCTGAAGACGGAGATACCCATACGGAAAATGGTGGTACACAACCGAAAAACGAACAGACTCAAAAGGAAGAATACACTTCCACCATCAGAAACAGAAAATTCTACCGCGATCCAACAGGTATGAAGATAGGAGGTGTATGCGGTGGATTGGCTGCCTTTCTCGACTTTGACGTAACACTGGTCAGGGCCATAGCGCTGGCATCTCTGTTGCTGGTTGGTACCGGATTGATTGTATATCTTATTTTATGGATAATAGCCCCGCTCGCAGTCACGGCTGTCCAGCGGTGCGAGATGCACGGAATGGAACCCACCGCTGAAAATATCAAGAGATACTCTGTGGGAACAGCTCCGGAAACAAAGAGATGATGATATGGAATATTATCAGACTAATGTCGAAAACATCAAATCTCAGATGAGGAAAGGCTTTCTGGAGTATTGCATTCTGAGCATACTCGCAAGAAAGGACGAATACCCGTCTTCCTTGATATCCGAACTCAAGAAAGCCAAAATGATAGTTGTGGAAGGCACTCTCTATCCCCTGCTCATACGCGAAAAGAACCAGGGGCTGCTCACCTACAGATGGGAGGAGTCACCCCAGGGACCTCCGCGCAAGTATTATTCAATCACCGATAAGGGGCGCAGTACCCTGGCGGAACTGGACAAGTCTTGGAATGAACTTGTCGATACCATATCACTAATAAGAAAACACGCCTGAAAACGCGATAAACCTATCGAATCAAGATGGAAAATATACACAAAGTATGCATCGGAGGGTTCTTGTTCACCCTCGACGAAGAGGCCTACGAAGCTATCAGTTCCTATATCAGCTCTCTGACCACACGTTGTCAGGGGAAAGCGAACGGAAACGAGATAATTGAAGCCATTGAAGGAAGAATAGCCGAGCTCCTGATAGAGCGTGAATGCAGGAACGGAATGGTGACGGCAAAGACTGTGAACGCAGTGCTTGCCACAATAGGAGATCTGAAGGATATTTTCGACGATCAGGACGAGAAAATGGACTCAAGCCGGGAATTCAGCTCAAGACCGGAGAAGAGACTGTTCCGCGATGCCTGTAACAAGAAAATTGCAGGCGTGTGCAGCGGAATTGGAGTCTATTTCGGAATTGATCCCTCATTGATAAGAATCATTCTGGCCATTCTGACTGTATTGGCGGCAGTCACGGATTACAAAATGTGGAATCCTTTCCTTTTCATTGTCCCATATTGCATTCTGTGGATATGTATGCCTATTGGAAGAACTTCGACGGCGAACAACTACGGTGGATGCGAAATTGCCGGTAAGAAAGGCAGGGGCGGGGATTTCGTAAGGGCGGCAGGTAATATTCTCAGGACTGTAGTCGGTATTATTGTTCTTCTTGCCGGAGCAACCGCTCTCTCATTTCTCACCGCGGCATTGATACAGTTTACCTTTTATTCCGAAGCTAACCCCGGTGCTCTGGCACATATAATATCCGGAGCCTTTGATTTGATAGGTGGGAAGGGGGACATATTGATGTTTCTGGTGTTGTCAGCTCTGTATCTTCCATTCATCTGGCTGTTGTACCTGGGAATTTTACTGCTTTTCAAACTAAAGGCCCCGAAATGGAAACCCGGTATGATTATCATAGTCCTATGGCTGATAACGATAGTTGTCCTGTTTGCGGAGGGTTGTTTCTCATATCATAAATATTCGCATTCACATTATGACAGAAAAAGGGCGGAATTGAGCGAATTGACGGGACTGACTGAATGTCCCGACACCCTGCACATCAAACTTGAGAATCTGGAGGAGTGGAAAGACGACAAAATCATTCTTTACGGAGATAAATTGAGTTACAATCTGTGGTATCTCAGGACTGACTCTCACGAACCATTGGCAGTGATTTATCCGAAAATAGTCGTCACTCATATAGAAGAAGACAAAGAAGATGAATCAGCGCAAGTGGCACTTTGTGAAGAGCATTACCCTAATCTGAATGACTACGAATACAATTCCGATTCCGATGACTTATTGTCTTTCTGCAGGTTCAGCGGCGACACAATCTATGTCTCACCTTCCATTTACGGACCAGGTCATAAGGTAAGAAAACCGGGAAAGAGTATCACGCTGATTCTTCCGGAAAGTACAACAGTGATAATCGACGAGCCCGTAAGCTTCAGTTTTGACAGAACGATTCGACACGGCCAATTCGCTAAACTCTTTTTCTGATGAAGAGTGAAATATGGACCAATAAGACGAAATCAAGATTACCAAGTTATTTTTTGAGATTTACTTAAGGAATGACAAATTCCTTGGGGCGTTCCATCGTCTCGGAATAAACCCGTCCGAAACGGTCCGTGACCTTTATCGACAAAGTACTCGTAGGGGACGAAGCCCGAACTCTGAAGATATGATCGGTCGAAGTTGCCGGATAATAGACTGAATTGTCATAATGGTGCTGATACTCAAAAGCAGTGTATGTAACAAGATACAACGGGTCCAGGACATCGTCGAGCCGTTCTGCCGTCAGTGATCTGCCGTTCTCGGTCACAGAAATTTTCCACTCCGGATCCCAGTCCCAGATATTGAGCAACACATAGTTGTCGGAACTGGGAGTGGCATAGTCACCTACAGCAGCCAGAAACGCCGTCTTCCCGGAAGCGGTGGCATCCGGGCACCATTCGTCCGCAGAAAGAGTCAGGCAGTTACGATCATAGCTGCGGAACTGATAATCCTCAGGCTTTCCGGTAGCTTTATAGTTCCATTCAAAACTGCCGTTCTTGTCAAGGTCAATGACACGGTATCCACTGGGCGAACCGTCCCCGCAGAGATTTAGGCCGGGATAATTATTGCCAGTCATCCACCAGGCCCCGCACACGGCCCCGCTGTTGTTCTCGAAAACGTGAACTGAATAGTCAAGACGGTCCACATTGTACACTACGTGAGTGTGACCGGAAACAAACTGCACGCGCTTATACCCTTCGAACAAAGACAGGAAACCTCCGAATCCGTTTTTGATTGCAATGGCACCATCCTCGTAATAAACTGGAGAATGCAGGGTCACTATTATCGGAGTGGAATATGGGACAAGAGCCAGATCCTGTTTAAGCCAGTCCAACTGCTTGCGCTCCACCTTCCGTTCATAAGAATGGTCGCTGCCGGAATAGTTGCAGATGATGTCATCAATCACAATGATATGAAACCCGGAGATATTCACGCTGTAATATGTAGGGCCGATGATATCCTTGTATGTACGGGCAGCAAGAAAATCGCCTTCAAGCGCAGTGTCGTTGTCGTGATTGCCCATTGTATGGAAAACGGGAAGATTCCCCAGTTCCTTGTTGACAGTTGCCAGATAGTCCTCAAGATTGTATCTGTACCAGAATGTGTCCCAGGACATATCGCCGAGAGTGAACCCGTAATAAATGCGTTCCGGATGACTCTCCATAAGTGCTCGGACATCAGCGGTGAACAGGCCGAACTGTTCATCATCCTTCATTCTGGAGGCCAGATGCATATCACCCATCATAATCAGCGACACATTACTCTGGTCACACTTGCTCAGCTCAAAATCAGCTTTTTCGCTTTGAGAGCGACCAAAGCGCAAACGCTTGAAAAACTGTGGAATGACACCCTCACGATGGACCTCATATCCGGAGGGGACGGTTATGAATACATAGCCGTTGTTCTTGTCGGAATCTATGGCATAGCATCCGTTGCAGTCCGTGGTGGTAACAGCATAACCATCGGAGACGGCAATACCCTCCAGTCCGACTCCATCGCAACTGACAGTTCCGTACACTCCGGAAGAAGGAACTGTGGGTTGCACAGGCACTTCTTCCTTCTGCGAGCATAAGGTCAAAGTCAGAGTCAGAGTCAGAAGCAAGACAGGAACAAGAAGAGATTTCAACCTGTTGATTGCAAGATTCCAAAAACTGGACAGCAGTGACTCGTCATAGACAAGCTTGAACTTCCATCGGTTTCTCCACCAAGTGCGTGTCTTGATCAGGGCGTACCGTAGCGGCCGGCTACGGAAAGACTTCAGACCCTGTTCATAAACAGGATTGAGAATATCCTCCAAAACCTTTTCGGAAACTCTGTCCTCGCTTTGCATACATACAAAGGATGAAGCAGGGAAACCCAGACGCTTGATACCGATAGTGGCAAGAACATCATAAAAAGAATTCATTTTTTCCGAGTCGAGTTTCTCCAGAACGAAAGCCCAGTCAATATTTGCCGAATGGCTTCTGAAAAAGAAGCAAATATCAAGCAGTTGTCTGAGAGTCATCTCTTTGGCAGCGAAATGCTCTCCTGCATGCCTTAGAAGGAAAAGAGCGTTGAAAGTAGGATTCGGCAGAAGAAAAAGACCCTTTCCTATCATTGTTTCCTGCGCCGGATATTTGCAGGATGCCACAACTGACTCCAGAATGCTTTCCAGACGTATGTTGCTCCTGTGTTTTATGTCATCAAGGAATTTCTTGTGATTTTCCACCACGAAGCCACGGAATAAAAAAGAAAAATGTTTGTGATAACCCCCGTTGACCTGAAAGCCTTTTCTGCTTATCAATTCATCCCCTTTTTGAGAGTCGGACAGAAACACGTCAATATCCCCTGTCTGCCGATGATTGGGGCAGGGATAATCAAGAGACAGGCCATAGCCTTTGAGCAACATCATTCTCACGCCGCCTTCCGAATACAATCCTGACAAATCGGCAATGACTTCGGAATAGAGGGAATACTGTTTTTCAGCAGTCAGCACTGCTCCAAACCACTCGAACTTCTCTCTCAAAAGGACCGGAGAATCCAGTTCAAGGCGAACTCCAGGATGCCTTTCGACATAAATGTTCAGGCCGTCCACTGCAATTGCCGGAACTCCCTGTCTGAACGAAAGTGCAATGACCTCTTTCCAGACATCGGAAGACAGTGCAGAAAGATCATAATACAACTCTCCGTCCGTGCCTGATGCAAGCCGGAGAAGGTACAGGAGAATTTCTGAAGATTCCTTCATTTCTCTTTACTTAATTATTTCGTCATAGAAGTCGAACAGACAGCGGCGCACAAAAGCCTGTGAGTACCTTGAAGCTATCATAGGACGGGCATTTTGCGCCATTGCAGCGGCTTCCTGAGGATTTTCCAGCATTCGCAGCATTGCATTGCTCAAAGCGTCAGCGTCCTTTGACGGAATCACAATGCCGTTTCTGCCATTTTCGATTATTTCACGGCTTCCGTTTATGTCCGTGACTATGCAAGGCAATCCCATAGCCCCGGCTTCAAGCACGACAGTCGGAACACCTTCTCTGTAACTGGGGAGCACGAAGCAGTCCGCAGCTGAATAAAGTGCAGGAAGAGCAGGTCCGAATATGGGTCCAAGCCCTTCGATGGCCGGATTGCTTCTTATCTCTGCCAGAAGTGCGGAATCCAAAGGGTAGATTTCGCTTTCGAACGGACCGGCCAGAAGCAGCCGAGTGCCGGGAAAGATGGAATTCACCCTGAGAAAAGCTGAAACAAGTTCACTTATCCCCTTGGCCTTGACAATTCTTCCGACGAAGAGAAATGTGAAGATCCCGGCCTTTCTGAATCTTTCTGACGCAGCCATAACTTCCGGGCTTCGGCTGAACCTTTCCAAATCCACACCTCTGATGTGCCCGTAGCCGAGAACCCGCATAGGCTTGCTGGTGATATGCTGCCGTAGGTCGTTCATCACACCTGTCCCCTCCGGAATCACATAGGTGGCACAAAAACAGGTCAGGCGGTCAGTGAGCATCACCACGAGTCTCTTGAGGCCTGAGGCAGTAGGCCATATCAGACCTGTAAAAGTATGCACACGCACAGGCACTCCGGTCAGTTTCGCCGCCAACATACAGATAAGTCCGGCCTTCGGAGTCATACTGTGAACCATATAAGGCTTCTCTCTGCGGAAGACAGCTATCATTTGCCAAAGTGATCGGAAATCCTTGAGCAATGAAATGCCTCGTTCCATAGGGACTTCGACAGGACGAGCACCCTTGTCCATAATTGCCTGCAATTCCGGACCTGGAGAAGAGATGCAAACAATATTGTACCCTTCTGCTGAAAGATACGGTATCTGTTCGGAATAAAAAAGGACGGACTGGGAAACAGTCGTCGCCAATACAATCTTTACTGACATTCAGAGCTTCATTCTTAATTGTCTGAGACGAGTATAAGTTCTGAGTACCAGTACGGTTATCCTGATACCGAAGGCTCTGTACACCTTCGATGCCAGACGGACTTTCGGATTCATAGTGTATTTCAACACATCCTTATACTCAAACAATTGGTTTATCAAAGTCTCATTCCTCAAGGGTGTGCCAAGAAGAATGCAGTATTCGTAGGCAAGAAATGAACGCAGAGCATCAAGTGCTTGCGGACTGAACGAGCGTTGCACACACGAAGAAAATTCAGATTTGAAAATATCAAAAAGGCAGCGGGAACTCTTTTCACTGATTGTGGACGATATCGAGCCGGTTACATTCTGACGATATGCATAGATATACAGGTTGACGAAAAGACAACTGGAACAGTGTTCCATCAGATTGATGAACCAGGGTATGTCTTCACCCGTAATGCCTTTGGCGAAATATAAAGATTCGTTCACCAGAAAAGACCGTTTCATCAGTTTGAAGCATGCACTCATAGGAACAGTTCCCGAAGAGACCAACAGGCTTAGAGCCTCATCTCCGCTTAGGGGAGACGAAAGACAAGTCGAATAGGGAGCCCATTTTGAAAAGGTGTCCGAATTCTGATAGTAGTATTCGCAGTTGAATCCAATGAAATCTGCCCGAGGATTGTTCTCCGCAATGCTTGCAAGTTCCTCCAGACAATGCTCATCTCTCCAGAAATCATCTCCGTCCACGAAAACTATGTACTCGCCTGAAGATTTTCCAAGCCCGAAATTCCTGGCATCAGATAATCCGCCGTTTGGCTTATGAAAAGCCTTTACCCGTGAATCGGCTTCTGCCCAGGCATCGCAAAGTGCCGGAGATGAGTCCGGAGAACCATCATCGACAAGGATAATCTCAAAATCACTGAATGTCTGGATCAGAATACTTCTTACACACTGGTCAAGATATTTTTCAACCTTGAACACCGGTATTATAAAACTTACTCTGGGATTCACAGCATTCATCGTATTCGTCGCATTCACAGCATTCATAACATTCATAGGCTTGCTCCCGAATTATTATTATTTATCCTGCATCCAATGAAAGACACATCGGAAACGAAGCTGAATCTGTTCAGCTCTGATACAATGCAGTTTCTGAACTCTACACCATTTGCCCATAGAACAGACAATACTCCAATTCTGCAGTCCGACACCAGGATTCCGTTCTCAGGGGCATCCGCAGGGTTTCCATTTCTGTCATAATACATCAGATTTGGCTGGCAGGCAAAATCCCGAGTTCCAAGATTGGAATGAACCCTACAGTTCTGTATTAATATATTATTGATTTTCAGACCATTCTTACACCAAGGCTCGATATCTATCCCCGCCCCCGGTTCGGTCATTCCCAGTCTGCCTGTGTACGCAAACTCTGAGTCCGTTACCACAACATTCTCTGCGGCTTCGATACTGAGACCTTGACGTCTATTATACAAACAATTGACTCTTATTAACTTGATGTCTCTGCAATTACCGGTTCCCGTTTTGGTTAGGCTCGAATACTCCCCTTCCACCAGATCTATTCCGTCTCCCCAGCATTCCCTGCAGATGACATTCTTGATTGTGACATTCTCAGCTCCCTTGCAGGCAATTCCGTGTCCCCACTCACCCTTTGTCCCCTTATGATGTACCAAATCACCGATGAAAACACCACCATCTATGACAATATTGTTCTCTTTACATATTTCAACGATTGAATAATGTGTCAGCTCGGTAGGCATCAGACATATAGTAGCTTTGTTGTGCCAGTGGACATTAGACGGAACTCTGATATTGGCCGAGTTGCTCACCGCGGAAATGTGGAAACGGCCTTCCTGCATATAAAGATCAGTCTTTGAATCCCCTCTGCACAACGACATCAGGTCTCTGAAAAGCAGGGAGTTGTCAATATCTTCATCTTGGCGGAAATCGAACCAGTTGCTGTACACCGTATGGTTATCCCAAGTTCCTGAAATTCTTA
>DCIN01000039.1:19638-25011 GCA_002315815.1 Bacteroidales bacterium UBA1725
TGAAGCCTCAGGGTGTCGCCTTTCAAATCAACTGTTCTGTCAATAGTAAGAGAGACCGGCGATGAAACGACGGACGCAGCATATCCTGAGAATGAAATCCCGGCCCAAATCAGACCCGACAACAGAATCAGCAGGCGATGACAACAGAAACGATAAATTTTCGCCATAATTCAAAAATCATTTTTTCAGAGAATCTTTCATTAACCGCCTTTGCATTCCGCCCTATCCTCTCCGCCTCCCCGATATTGTCAGCATAAAAGGACATAGCACCGGCAATGGCATCAACGTCACCACAAGGAACCAGTCTGCCACAATCTGGGGAATCAATAAGAAGAGAGGCGCCACCGGAACTGAAATCCGTTGAAATGCAGGGAAGACCTATCGACATAGCCTCCAGCAGAGCATTGGGAATACCCTCAAAATCAGAGACAAGGACGAACATTGACGCAGTAGATATTGAGGCTGGCACATCTTCGGTCACACCGCATAGAATAATCTTCGGGTTGGCCGAAGCCATTGAACGGATCAATTCCAGATCAGGGCCTGACCCATACAGACAGAGTTCATACTCGGGATGGGACCTGTTGAAAATATTGAAAGCTTCAATCAGCAAATCCTGCCTCTTCTGCTTGATGTCCAAACGTGAAACTGTCACAACTCTTGGAGAATCACCGCCCGGAATTCTGGAAGACTGACAATTCAAAGGCTTGACAGGATTCGGAATGACAACAGCCCTTCGTCTGATATCCGGCGGAAAATAATCCATTGAACGCTTTGTCTGAAAAACAAATGAGTCAGCCGACCGAAAAACAAGGTCAGACAAAAAACCGGCAATTTCAGCCTTAAATCCATTGAAATTGCGATAGTAGGGATCCGACCTGTGAGAAAAAATGACTTTAGTCCCTGTTCCGACAGCAGCCATCCTCAACCTTAATTGAGCAGGAGAAAGAAACGCAATAACGGCATCGGGGCGTTCTCTGCAAAGAAATTTTCGCAAAGAAACTGCTGTCCTGACAATATCAAGAACATTCCCGCCTTTTTTTTCTGAAGAAATACGCAGGCGGGTCACAGCATCATCCAGTTGCTGATAATCCTTGTCGTTGTCGCGGAAAGTCAGAAAAGTAACGAAAAAGGAAGAATCGGCCGCAAGAGAGTTCGCGAGCCAAGCCATCATCTTCTCGGCTCCTCCGTATCCTAAATCCTGATTGAAAAGACATATTTTCATATTGTCCTGATGCGGTTGATGCAGTAGCCCAAAAAAAGAAAGAAAAACGGTTTCCGCAGATACGAGTCCGAGATAAAAAGAGACAGGAAACCAGTAACAAAAAGAATGAAGAAGAACGCTCTGGAGCAGCTGTCGTCGCATTTCCGGAAGGCCTTGTACATTATAATCACAAGAGCGGTAATCAAAAGACTGCCCAACGGAACACCGAACTGAATCAGGATTTCCGTCAGAATATTGTGCGGATAAGGATTGTTGAGATAGCGGAGCAATAACCTGTCACCACAAATACCATAACCAAAAAAACCTGACACTCTGATTTTCTCCATTATGAAAACATACAGTTCCGACCTTCCGTTGTCATCAAGGAAATCCGAATCGACCAGCATCATAAGTGCTCTGGTATTCAGGCCGAGGGTGTCAAGTATATTGATTAGACCGTTCACAATCTGATTCCAGAAAAGCAATCCGATAGCGAGAACAATCAGACAGACAACTGTCAAACGCAACTTATTGATATTTCTGCTGCAAAACAACAGATAGAATGCAATAAACATACAGACAAGCGCAAGCGACCCTCTGTTACCTGTACCAAGCAGTATCAAGACACCGACCAGAAGTGTCAGCAGTTTATAAAGACGGAAATCCCGGAGCGTGGCATATAGGATGAGGAGAACGTGAGGCAGATAGGCGTACGCCATCCCCATCCTTTCTCCTGTTGTTTCAACATCCGAAGAAGGAATAGTGAAGAAGAAGAAATAGAATGCACCAATCAGGATATAGGCAGTGGATACATATTCAAGAACTTTGAGAGATTGCCGGGTGTCAATTATCAAGCCTATGAAATACATAGGCAAGGCACTGAAGAACACAATGGGGAAATGTTCTGAAAGAGCTTCGTCATTTTCTGGAAATAGCAGAAACTGAGACAGATAGACAGCGAGACAGAGTACAAAAAAGATAATGTCTCCTTTACGGATTTTCCTCGAAACACCGGGAAGACACACAAAAATGGACACTATGATGACTGCCGGAATAAAGATGGCGGAAAAGAGGTTCAGCAATGGCAGACGCATTACGACGGCCTTTACATAACCAATAAGATCCACACCCCATATCAAAGCCGCCAGATATATTCTCTGGTATTCCGTCTTGGAATATTGTACGGCCAATTCGCTCTGCATCAGTTTACTGTATAGTTGACAATTATTGTTCTTTGCGGGTAAAGAACCTTTTTTTCAAGGAAAGCAGCATCCTGGAAACGGCCGCCAGTAATTCTCTAGGGCCAAGACCATAATACTGAGAGCGTTTCTTCTCAAGAACATTGGTGAATGAAAGACATCTCTTCTGCTCTTCGGAAACAGCTTCCGGTTCAATTCCCTGCCATACTGACAGAATCCAAGCAGCATAAGCTGCAGGATTGTTACTTTCAAAGAAATCCAACCTTCTCAAATGTTTGCCAAGAATCTCATCCAACTGACGAAAGAAAGTCTGTTTGTCATCGAAAGTGAAATCCAGGTCCGGAATGGATTTATGGAAGCCGTCATAAGTCACACACAACGGCACATCCATAGCATAAGCATCATAGGAGCCCATAGCACCGCCGTCCATTCCCATATAGATGTAGTAATTGAGCGAAGACAGTTTCTCTTGCTGGAATCTGTATTCGTATGGCATACGGCGTGAGATATTATGCCACTCAAAAGAACAGTCAAGAGCTTCCAGCTTAGGTGTTATCTTTCCCCAACCGGCTCCGACAAACACCCAATCAATGAATCTTGCATTCGGATTCAGCGTGCAATATTCCACCACCCAGTCCTCGTTCTTGACATTATAATAATCATAACAAGCGCTGAAGATGCCAACTGTAAGCGGCTTGACATAGGGATTCCGTATCGGAAGCGTACGCCCGTAAACTTTTGATGGATTGAATCCGAGTTCTATCAGGAACTCAGCATCCTCGGGTGACATACACACATAGGAATCGAACTTGCCCTTCAGCCGTTCAAGATCCAATTCATACAGAACATTGACAGAATGAGTATAGTAAACAGAATTGTGCTTCGCGGAAGGAACAGGCTCGGCACGGTGGTAGTTCAGATGATAAACTATTTCCTCACCGTCATAGTCTTCAAGTTGTCCGAAGCGGCAGGAATAACCCAACTTTTCGAGACAGGCCGCCATATCTGAAGCCATCTTGCCGATAATCCAGCTCCCGTCATAATTGTATTCAGCAATAAAAATCCTTTCCATCAGAATGTCTTTATTACATTGCATATATACTCTATCTGTTTCTCTGACAGGCCGCTGCCGGAAGGAAGATAGAATCCGTTACCCGTCAGATAGTCGCAGACAGGATAATCACCACTGCAATCACAACCGAAGTCCTTGAGGGATTTCTGCCTATGCATTCCAGTGAACAGAAGCCTCGTATCAATGCCATTCTCTTTAAGATGAGCCACAAGTTCATCCTTGCTGTGCCCGTATTCGCCGGCCGAAACCACAACAGTGTTCATCCAGGAAACATCCAGACAATCTTCAGACGGCAGAGACTGAAATGAAATACCGGGACAACCGTCAAGCCATTTACGATACAGACTATGATTCCGTATCCGCATTTCCCGGTATTCGTCCGCTTTTTCGACCTGAGCAAGACCTATGGCAGCAACAAGATTACTCATACGATAATTGAACCCGATATTTTCGTGACAATAATTTCTGGGGCCATCCAACGGAAAGCATACGTTTTTGAAATAGCGAGCCTTATCATATAGCTTTCTGTCATTAGTCACCACCATACCACCTTCACCTGTAGTAATGTTCTTGTTCGCGAAGAAACTGAATGCAGCCACATCTGAACAAGAACCTGATTTATTTCCGTGATATTCAGCACCGTGAGCTTCTGCAGCATCTTCGATGACATAAAGGCCATACTTGTCTGCAAGTTTGCGGATGGCATCCATATCACACATTTTGCCAAAGATATGAACCGGCATTATGGCTTTGGTCTTCGGAGTAATCTTCTCCTCAATCCTTTGCACATCAATATTCCACGTATCCTTGTCAGCATCGACAAAAACAGGACGCGCACCCGTATAACATACGGCAAAAGCGGACGCAATCATCGTAAAGTCAGGAACAATCACCTCGTCCCCTTCACCTATTCCAAGAGCAAGAAGGCAGAGATGGAGTGCAATGGTGCCATTGCACACTGCAACCCCGAATTCACATCCGCAATAAGCAGCGAAACGTTTCTCGAATTCCGCCACGTATTTTCCTGATGATGATATCCATCCGGTGGATACAGCATCTGTTACATACTTCAATTCGTTACCCGCGAGCAAAGGTTCGCAAACCGGTATGAAGTCCATATCGTTTTCTCAATTATTTGATTATCAATCTCTCATCATTAACAGGAACAAAGCGGACCTTGTCCAGGGCACCTGCGTAAGGTCCTTGTTTGATTTCCACTATCTCTGACGGCTCCATCATTGTGAAGCCGTGGCCGCCGGCTGCAAGAAGTATTATGTCCCCCTTGCCGATGACTCTGCTCTCAAGATAGTCTTTTGAAGCTGAATAGAAATCCACTCTGACCTTCCCGCTCCTGACAACAAGAGTCTCCTGCGTATATTCAACATTCCGAGGCACTTTGTTATGAACGTGAGGCTCAATAACATAGCCCTCCGGTCTGTTCATATAACCAATCTGATGCGGAAAATCATCAGGGGTGATGAAAACAATCCCATCAGAATGATATTCAGCACGAATAATAATGCTCAAGAGTTCTCTCCCGTGATATATTTTTTCTATTCCGTCCATCATCAGTGCGACTTGACATATTCCAGATCGTGCTTGACCATAAGAGAGACAAGTGTTTCAAAAGATGTTTTCCTCGGATTCCAACCAAGCAAATTTTTTGCTTTCGAAGGGTCACCCAGCAATTGATCAACCTCAGATGGTCTGAAGAATTTCGGGTCAACGGAAACGAGAGTCTTTCCGATAAGCCTGTCGGGGCCACTGACACAAACACCTTTTTCGTCAACACCTTTGCCCCGCCACTCGATTCCTACACCGGCATCGGCAAAAGCCAGAGAAACAAATTCCCTCACCGTATGATATTCACCCGTGGCAATCACAAAATCTTCCGGGGT
>DCIN01000039.1:25097-47093 GCA_002315815.1 Bacteroidales bacterium UBA1725
ATGCATTCTTTCTTGCCACACAGAATATTGGCTATGCCGAGAGTGATTTTCCTGGTCACGAAGTTCTCTCCTCTCCTTTCCGATTCGTGATTGAAAAGAATGCCGTTGACCGCAAACATCCCATAAGCTTCACGATAGTTTTTGGTTATCCAGAATCCATATTGCTTGGCAACTCCATATGGGGATCGGGGATAGAAAGGAGTGGTCTCCTTCTGTGGAATCTCCTGCACCATTCCGAACAACTCGGAAGTGGATGCCTGATATATGCGGCATCTTTTCTCCATTCCCAGGATACGTACGGCTTCAAGAAGCCGCAATGTTCCGACAGCATCAGTTTCGGCAGTATATTCGGGAACATCGAAAGACACCTGAACGTGGCTTTGGGCAGCAAGGTTATAAATTTCATCAGGTTGAACGATGGACAAGATACGTTCAAGAGACGAAGAATCCGTCATATCTCCATAATGAAGATGAAGTCCACAGTTCTCTGATCCGTCCTTGATGAGGTGCTCGAGATACAAAGGCTCAATGCGCTCCCTGTTGAATGTGGAGGCACGTCTTACAATACCGTGTACCTCATACCCTTTATCTATCAGAAATTCAGCCAGAAATGAACCGTCCTGACCGGTAATGCCCGTTATCAGAGCTATCTTGTTATTATTCATTTCGTATTTTTTTCTTTATGAAATCAAGCACTATACGGCGTTCCCCCTTGTCGATTCCGAACACAAAAACCAGCACTGCTATGACAAGGACACATACGATGACATCCAGGCAAAGCCATCCTATACCTTCCGGAAATAGCCGGCTCAACAATTCGCACAGGAGGAAGGACACTGCCAGAATGACCAGACAACGAAGAATAGTATGAAAATAATATTTTCTCAGACTATATGTCGGAATCATACGCCTTAACAGGAAGAAACGGAAAACCAAGGCTATGGCATTTGTCAGAATGGCAGGATACAAAGCAACCGGAGCCGGACAGCCTCTATTCAGGAGCAAATATGTGACAGGAAGTTCTGACAACAATATCAGGGAGACTCCTATCTGGAATAACCTGATGTTTCCCGTAGCCTGCAATGCCGTGGTCACAGAACAAGTCAGAGAATAAATCAATGCAGTGACAAGCGAGATAATAATGAAATCAGCCGTGTACTCAGGAACAGTCACCAACCATATCTTCAGAATATAGTCCAAGTTGATTACAACAGGTACGGCAACCAGCGAAAGCATATAAAAGGAGTATTTCGTCCCGGCATAAACCAGTTTCTGACTCTGTTCGACATCTCCGGCCGCATATTGCTTTACTATTTGCTGGGATATGGCCATAAAGAAATTGTTGGCGAATGACGAAACTGCTCCACTTACCTGCATTGCAACGCCACGGGCCGCATTTATGGTGGTCCCGAAGAAACCGTTCATAATGATATTGGAGAACTGATCCTTGAAAGAAAAGCCAAGAGTCCCGAATGCTGTCCATCCGGCGAATGAAAACATTTCCCGGAACAGGGATTTGTCAATTGAAGGAGCGGCAGTGCATTCTGAGAAACATTTTCGGGAATAAATGAAATAGCACGTGAAAACCACCAGTGATATGGCAAAGTGCAAGACTGCATATACAATCAGTTTATCTCCCGGCAGTATCAGAAGGAAATAAAGAATCACCAGTTTCATCACTGCCTCCAGAATGCTCACAAAGGCATATACTCCCATTCTTTCGTGCGAGATGATGCAAGAATTGAAAGGAATGCCCAATACTGTCAGAAGCAGAGAGGCAAGAGAAAATTGAAACACCCAATTTGCAGCACGCATTCTGTCCGGTTCAATGACCAGTTTGTGGTTTACGAACCAAATGCCGAACGATTCGGCCACAATCAGAATAAAAACGGCGAGAAGAATATGCAGGGCCAATGTAGTGGAAAATGTGGCCCGTAAATTGTCATTATCCCCTTTTCCGATTGCAAATGAAAGGAATCTTTGTGTCGAGCCTATGAAAACTGAATTCAGATAGGCCAGCATTGTAACGAATCCTCCTACAACGGTATATACACCATAGTCAGACACACCAAGAGTGTCGAGAACAACCCGGCTTGTGTATAATGTGACAGCCAGAATCAAGAACATCCGCAAATAAAGCAGCAGGGTGTTCTTTGCAATTCTTCTGTTGTTTTGACTATTATCGGACATCAGAAAATGTTGTCTCAGAGATTGAGATTGTCGGAAGATTTTTTCTCAATCCTGGACAGACAGAGCTTGAGGCTGTCAGTCCAGTACGGAACAGTGACACCGAAAACTTCCTTGATTCTGGTCTTGTCGAGCACTGAGTAGGAAGGGCGCACAACAGGCGAAGGATATTCGGAACTGTGGCAGGGATGTATGTCACAGGAATTATGACCGGAGAAGCGGGCTGTCATCATAGCGAAGTCATACCAACTGCACACACCCTCGTTCGAGAAGTTGTATATGCCGCTGAAGGCACCGGGGTTCTCTGCAGACTCGAGAGTATCAAGAATCTTGATGATGGCATTCGCAAGATCAAGAGCGTAGGTGGGTGTCCCCACCTGATCGAACACAACATTAAGGCTTGATTTACGTGCGCTGAGATCCAGTATGGTCCTGCAGAAATTTTTTCCGAATTCACTGTACAGCCAGGCTGTGCGAATTATGACATAATTGCATCCCGAATCAATGATTCTCTGTTCTCCGTGCAGTTTCGTAAGCCCGTAAACTCCTGATGGAGTGCCTGTTTTGTCTTCGCTGCACGGGACATTGCACTGTTCCTTGCCGAATACATAGTCGGTGGAGATGTGTATCAGAATCCCTCCTGCTTCCGACATTGCCAAGGCAAGATTTGCGGGTGCATCTGCATTGAGCCTCTCGGCAGACGCATAGTCCGATTCGGCTGCATCGACATTGGTGTATGCGGCACAGTTCACTATTGCTCCGATACCATTTTCTTTCACGAAGAGCCTTACTGCATCGATGTCGGTGATATCGAGCATTACGGTCCGAACTCCTTGAGATTCTCTGACATCGGTAAAAAAATAACTGTCCCCGGTATCGCGGGAGACGATTCTCATCTCATTGCCGAGCTGTCCATTTGCACCTGTAACCAGAATATTCATAGGTTTTTCCAATGTTCGCATTTCCGCCATATCGCACACACTGATACCGGATTGTTCAAATCCGGAAAGGAGACTCGAAATCCTTGAAAAGTGGGTGACGTGTGTCCTTCGCACTCAATACGGCCTTATCTGCCGGTATCTTCCAGTCAATACCCAGACACGGGTCCAGAATGTTTATTCCACCGTCCACCTCCGGGTGATAAAACTCATCGCATTTATACTGGAACACAGCCTTTTCGCTCAATACTGCAAAGCCGTGTGCAAATCCTTTGGGTATGAATAATTGTCTGTGGTTGCTTTCAGTGAGCTCCACCGCAATGTGTCTGCCGTAACTGGGACTTCCCACACGAATGTCGAGTGCGACGTCAAGCACAGCCCCTTGAACGCATCTGACGAGTTTGGCCTGAGAGAAGGGAGGTGCCTGGTAATGCAACCCCCTCATAACTCCGAAAGAAGAACAGGATTCGTTGTCCTGCACGAAATGCACCGAACCGACAAGCTTTTCGAAATCCTTCTGGGAATAACTTTCGAAAAAATAACCTCTGGCATCACCGAACACCTGCGGTTCGATGACAAACACTCCCTCTATTCCTGTACTGACAACATTCACTTCCAGTCCCCCTTCATATTATTCATTATCCTGATTATCAACTACTGATTCAAATTAATAGAGATTCACTTACCTCAAAACATCGTTCTCCTCATCGAGCAAACGGACAAGATACTGCCCGTACTGGTTCTTGAGCATAGGGGCGGCAATTGTCCTCATCCTGTCTTTATCTATCCACCCGTTTCTGTATGCAATGCCCTCCAGACAGGCAATCTTGAGCCCTTGACGTTTCTCTATCACCTCCACAAAGGTGCTTGCTTCCGCCAGGGAATCGTGGGTTCCGGTGTCGAGCCAGGCGAAGCCTCGTCCGAGAGTCTGGACCTTGAGCTCGCCGTCTTCCAGAAAACGTTGGTTCACGGTGGTGATTTCGTATTCCCCGCGTGCCGACGGACTGATTGAGGATGCTACGTCAACCACCTTGTTGGGATAGAAATAGAGGCCGACCACCGCATAATTCGACTTTGGTCTGGCCGGCTTTTCCTCTATGCTGAGACAGTTCCCGGAGCTGTCGAACTCGGCGACACCGTAACGTTCGGGATCACTGACCCAATAGCCGAATACAGTGGCTTTGGCTTCCTCCTCGGCCGAACGCACCGCCTCCCTGAGCATATCTGTGAAGCCGGAACCATAGAAAATGTTGTCTCCGAGTACAAGACAGGCGCAATCATCGCCTATGAACTCACGGCCTATGGTAAAAGCTTGAGCAAGTCCGTCGGGCGAGGGCTGCTCGGCATATTCGAGCCTTATCCCGTAATCCGACCCATCTCCCAGAAGTCTTTTGAAGCCGGGGAGGTCGCTGGGTGTCGAAATCAGGAGTATATCCCGTATTCCGGCAAGCATCAATACGGATATGGGATAATAGACCATAGGTTTGTCATAAATGGGAAGAAGCTGTTTGCTGACACCCTTGGTTATGGGGTAAAGTCTGGTTCCGGATCCTCCGGCAAGTACTATTCCTTTCATTTTCACAATATTGAAACGGAGAGTGATTCGCTGTTATTTATGCAAAGACTTTTTTTGAAGCTTGGTGCGGGTGATGCCTCTATTCCTCAGGCCAATCGAGCCATAGTCTCTCAATATCGTCCTCGGACAGGAGTTCACCGCTTTGAACCTCGATGAAAGTAAGGTCAGAAAGAGCCTTGACAGCGTGCTTGTGACCTTTGGATATGTGAGCCACACAGCCTCTGGACACCTCCTGCACCTCGTCATCGATCATAAGCAGCCCCTTCCCGTCCACAAAAGTCCAGACCTCGTCTCTGTGCTCGTGAATCTGATAACTGATGTTTTTTCCTGAGCGCAGGGTTATGGACTTGGTAAGAGAACGCCAGCCGTCGGGAAATACAGTGGAATCCACCACCCTGTAACTGCCCCAGCGACGCTCCTCGTACATAGGACGCATAGACAGGTCTCCAACATACTTTTTGATGTTCTCCGACTCGTTCTTGCCGCAGACAAGGATGCCGTCGGGGCTGGCAGCTATCACGGAATTCTCCAGTCCGTCCACGAACACCGGAAGGCTGAGTTCATTCACAATGTGAACATTCGTGCAATTGGGACCAAGCTTGCCGTTTCCCACCACCGGACGGGCAAGTTTCTCGGTAAGTGAATTCCAGGTACCCAGATCCTTCCATTCACCGGAAAAAGGTACCATAGCTACTGAAGATGCCTTCTCTGCTACCTGATAATCAAAGCTGATTTTGGGCAGATTGGAATAACCCGACAGAACGTCTTCGAAGGAGTTGAAAGTAAGGAGTCCACGGACTATGTCCAGAAGATAGCCAAGACGGAATGCAAAAACACCGCCATTCCAGTATGCACCTTTTGCGAGCAATTCTTTGGCAGCAGCAGTGTCAGGCTTTTCGACAAACTCCGCAACAGGTTGCACCTGCATATCCAAATAACCGTACTGGGGAACTACATATCCATACTTGGAAGAAGGGCAGTCGGGTTTGACCCCCATCAGCACAAGGTCATAGGAACCCTCAGCCACAACATCCGCCATCTTGCCAACAGTCTCGAAGTAACCGCTCTCAGTGTAAGGATCACAGGGCATTATGACTACAACCTCGTCGGCAGGACAATGCCTTTGGAAATACAGGGAGCTGCAAGCAAGTGCGATAGCAGGAAATGTATCCCTGCGTTCGGGCTCGATCACTATGTTGATCTCGTCACCCAACTGATTGATAAGGATATCTTTCTGGCTGGAATTAGTAGCGAAAGTTATGTCAGCATCCGATAAGGTGTCACGAATCTGCCGCACCACTCTCCCGACCATCGATTCCATAGAACCGTCCTCTCTCTCCAGAAGATTGAGGAATTGTTTGGATCTGGCCTCGTTGCTGAGCGGCCACAGTCTCTTGCCGGACCCTCCCGAAAGCAATACAATATACATAGCAGACAAATAAACGGCAAAGTGTATGTTAAAACTTCTCAAATCCCCTTTAACACAATAACAATCAATCACTTAGTCGAAAAGGTAAGGGAAAATGAAAACCAACGTGCCACCAAGGCACATATAAATTGCAATTTTACAAAAAAAGATGGACAATAGCAAAAAGGAACGTCTGACAAGGGATGAAATGTCCGGGGTGGCTAAGTCAGTCTTTCAACTTATCAGCCACCCCGGACAAACATCCTTATTTTAGATCTCAATAGTTTCTGCTATAAATCGTGGATGCAACGTACTGGATAGGCATCTGACTGGTAAACATAGTCACAAGTAAGTCTATTGAACGTATAAATATTGTCCGCATCGGAATGCAAATCCAAAGCATATGTATATGGAGAATAAACAGCAGCTGGTGTAGTTGTCCAATATGCGGTCGAGGAATTGAGTCCTTCGAATATGTATGACTGATCAAAATCTGTCCAACCGTGGCCGGCGAGAGGAAGGAAAATGGAAGGATAGTAGGTTCCGGAAGTTCGGCTTCCGCGGTAAATGAAACCGTTCATACCGGCAATAGTCACCTCATTCAATTCCTGCAAATTCAGTTTCTCGAAAGTAGTCTTGCTGGGAAGGCGCCATCCCTCAGGACAAGGGTCAGCACTGCCCTTGGAATTATCAGTCCATAATGAAGTGTCGGTGTAGCTTCCGGGGTACCACTTGTATGGGTCTGATGTCCCGGCATTTGCAAGATAATTGCTATATGCGGGATCTGACCCCTCGGCGGCGGTCATAGTCCTATGGTTTGCACAGTCCCAGGGCTGGCCGTATTTTCTTCCCCACTGATAATAAAGTCCGTTTCTATTTGTGTTGGAATATCCGCAGTTCACAGGTGCCCAGCATACTCCGTCCATAAATACAGGAGACTCAGTTGTGCCGGGATATTCAAGCTTGACAAAAGATTCTTGAGCCAAAGTTCCCAAGGCGAAAACGACATTGACATTTCTCTTGAAATACCTGTTCATCACCCTGTAGTAAACACCGTCGTTTGTTGTGATATATAAAGCTATCACAGTCGATGGTGCGAGAGTGAGAAATATGTTGGTGTGAACATTGGGATCCAGAGGAATCCCGTCGGGACAATACAAACCTGTGTATCTGGTTGAATTGTTGGTGAAAGTACAGAGAGGAATATCATTTGTGGGAACATTGGGGAAGGTGACGAGAGCCTGACCGGAAATAGGAGATGTTGCTATTATATCAACCTGATAAATGGTATTTACAGCTGAATCAGCTTTGACACGGAGTTGGAGTGAGGCGAAGAGATTCCTCAAGTTGATATTATCAAGACTTCTGCCATCAGCCGATTTTGTTGCACTCACAGATGTCATAGGATATGTTTGATTAGCAATGGAACCGGTCGATCTGTCAAGATAAGATTGATACTCGTTAGTGGTAGGAATATTTACGTCGAAGCCAAAGATCATCCGGTTTCCGGATTGGCGTTCACCGATATACTCAAGTTTGTCAGCAGGATAGTAAGAACCAAGATACGTACCGGTGAGAGGAGCGCCTACCGGAACAAAGACACCGTCACGCTCACCGACACCCTCGGATATCACATAATCGGCCCACTGATCGTTAGTGTTGTAAACACGCAAGCGGTCACCTTCGCTCCATAAAGCCTGCTTGGATCCAACGATAGCTCCATTCCAGTATGTTTTGGTTCCATCATCCGATAAGTCATCGGACTCAGAAATCGACTCACCGGAATAGGTTTCCGACTTTACTGACGAATCAAATGCAGCCGAGATGCTCATAATCGCAGGTGAGTCATCGGCATCAACAGAAAGGACATCCTTGTTGCAGGAAACAAGAACCGCAGAAACAACGGCAAAGAAAAACAAATACCTCCTCATATCACAAAAAAAAATCTAAGCAGGTTCTTCCGGCTGGGATTCAATACAGATGACCGAAACCGGTAAAACTTCGAAAGTACGAACCTCAGGCGACGTATAAATCATATTATCTTTCATAGAAAAGCAAAAAAACAAACTGTAAGTATAATATCACCAATACCAAAATACAACATCTGAAACCTCTCAAACGGGAAATAGTTGTCGACTACAACAAGAAAAGGTTTTAGTAAAGAAAGCACCCCGAACACAATCAGATGTGGACTCTGCAAATATATAAAAAAATAAATTATTGCACAATGATTGAAACTAAAAAAATAGAATTGTTTTAAAATTCAATTATCTGCTTCTGAAAATTGAAACAAGACAACTCAGCCTTACCGAAAAGCAATGATAAGTGGGCTGGATGTCTTGTTCGAGAATTCTATCGGGACAAACTGAACATAAGGATCAGAACATCGGAGGACCTCCGAAACCAGGGCCGCCGGGGAAGCCGCCGGCAGGGAAATTGCCGAAACCGCCAAACTCGGAAGACACTTCGGGTATCACCTCGACCGGATGTTTCTCGTGCCACTTGGCCAACTGTTCCGGTGTGAGAATCTTTGCCAGTTTGGCTTCCTGTTCCTGAATGTACTGATTGTCAATGATAGCAACCCTCTGGCCGCTGCCCATCATCATCCTAGGACCACCCATCATCATACCGCCACCCATTCCGGGACCGCCCATCATACCGGGACCGCCCATCATACCGCCACTGAAGCCACTGATCGAAGCGGATGACGAATTGTCAGAAGCGGCGTGTGACCTGTAATTGAAATCCTTCTTGAAAAGATTGTACACCTTCTTGTACTGTTTGTCATCAAGGCCAACTTCGGACTTCATCAAATCTGCTTTTTCTTTGGCAAGTTCAGCAGGTGTTCTGGTGTCTTTCAATTCAACATTACCTGCCTGAACATCTTGAGGAGGAAAGCCCTGTTGGAAGAAATCCTGCTGTGGCATACCTTGAGGGGGAGCATAGGTGGACCCCGGAACTTGCGCAGAGGTCGCAACTGCAATGACCGCAAATGCGGCTGTCATCAATAATTTCATTTTCATAATAGGATATTCTATATGCAAAAATTATACCTTAATGAGGTGATTTACTGGGCCGTGCCCGTGTCCGACAGTGTATTCCGCCCCTGATTCGATTGCGGCACTGATGTATTCTTTTGAGAAACGGGCTGCATCATCGAGACAAAAGCCTCTGGCAAGGAAAGCAGCGAAAGCAGAGGAGAGCGTACAACCCGTGCCGTGGGTGTTCACCGTGCTGCATCGGGGAGATTCAAGTTCAATGAACCTGTCCTCTTCGGCATTATAGAAAACATCCCTGACAGTTGAACCTGTCAGATGTCCGGCTTTCATAAGTACAGATACCCTGCCTCCGCAGGAAAGTTTGACAGCAACATCGGCAAGGGAATCACCGGAACCTATTTGCTGGCCTGAGAGAATCTCAGCCTCGGGAATATTGGGAGTAATTACGCGGGCTCTAGGTACAAGCAAGTCCTTCAATACGGCAACAGCTTCATCTTCAATTAATTTATGTCCTGAAGTAGAAACCATTACAGGATCCAGAACAACGTTGCTGACGGAGAAAAAATCCAGTTGTTCACGAACCGCACGAACTACTTCGGCATTGTGAAGCATCCCAATCTTGACGGAATCTGCGCCTATGTCTGAGAGTACGGCTCGAATCTGTGCCGAAATGACAGAGACCGGAACCGGAAAAACATCCTGAACGCCCAAAGTGTTCTGAACGGTAACAGCTGTGACGGCTGTTGCAGCATAGGCCCCACAGGCTGATATTGCTTTTATGTCAGCTTGAATTCCTGCCCCTCCGCCGGAATCGCTGCCGGCTATGCTCAAAACTCTAGGATATGTTTTCATCTCAAATCATCAATGTTAATCAACATATTACCTATATTCAACATATTATCTATGCATTTCCAATGTGTTTCCTATATATTTCCAATCTATTTCCAATATGTTGTCAAGCTAAAAATGAGTGTATCCCTTATACTGGAAATCAGTATGGTCAGCACCGTTTCCCAGCCAATCGACCTTGCCGGATTCTCCGGAAAAGAGCTGTCCGACAATGGTATGAGGGATGGCAAGTCCGGCTTCAGACTGCGAATCTATCGTAAAGAGAAGTTCGTAATCCTCCCCTCCCTCAAGTGCAAATTCAAGGGGATTCCAGCCATTCTCAGAGCATACTGAGAGCAGTTCTCCTGACAAAGGAATATTCCCGAGGTCTATCCTGGCTGAAAGATGCGATGCCTTGAGGATATGCACAAGATCAGAAGCTATACCGTCCGAGATGTCCATCATCGCGTGTACTCCGGGACAAGTTGAAAGCAAAAGCCCCTGATTGACTCTTGGTTGAGGACGATAATGCCGGAGGACAAGTTCTGAAGAGGGGCCGGAACGGGGAAGCCCCTCAAGTATAATCCTGAGACCTGCAGCTGAATCACCGAGACACCCCGTCACACAGACAAGATCTCCGGGAAGTGCGCCGCTTCTCAGTCTGGCAGTCCCGGACTTGCAATGTCCAATGACCGTAACGCTGATTGACAATTTGTCGGGAGAAGATGTTGTGTCCCCCCCCAGAAGAGATAGACCGAAGCAGTCGAGAGCCTTACGGAAGCCGTCCAGAAAAGCACGAATATAATCGAGGGACAGAGTTTCGGGAAGTGCAAACGAGAGGAAAGCAGCTTCTGGTTGCCCGCCCATTGCCGCTATATCGCTTATGTTCACCGAGGCAGACTTCCAGCCAAGAAGCTCCGGTGGAATGTCGTCAAGGATGAAATGGACATCCTCCACCAGCATATCTGTGCTTACCAGAGTGTCAAAACCGTCATTTCGAGGCATTACAGCACAATCATCCCCGATACCGACTACTCGGCCCGGACCGGGTGACGAGGCAGAGGCTATCTCACTGATAAGGCCGAATTCACCGATATCTGACAGTTTCATAGATTTCTGACAGTTTCAAAGATTTCTGACAGTTTCAAAGTGTTTTTGCGAATTCCTGCCGAAGCTCCGATGCGGCCTTTTTGGGAGAAGTTGAACAGATGATTGCGGAAACAACGGCGGCAGAAACTGCACCGCATCGTGATATCTCACTGATATTGGTCAGATTGATACCTCCTATCGCCACAACGGGATGTGCGGAAAACGCACAGAATTCTCGAAGGCCGTCAAGTCCCCAGGGTTCACCGATATCAGTCTTGGTAAGAGTGGAAAAAACCGGAGAAGCGGCCACATAATCGAGTCCTTCAATGGAATTGGCCCGATCCAACTGTGCGCGGTTCTCTATGGACAGACCGATAATGCTGCCCGGTCCCAGAATCCTGCGGGCAGCATCGTATGGCATATCGGATTGACCGAGGTGAACACCGGCGGCACCGGATGCCAGAGCCACGTCAATACGGTCATTGATTATCAGCGGCACAGAATAAATATCCAGCAGTTGCCTGAGTCTGACGGCCAGTTCAACGAATTCGCCGGTAGAAGCTGACTTCTCCCGCAACTGTACGATGCCGACGCCCCCAAGAACTGCCTCTTCGACAACAGTCTCAAGTTTGCGGCTGCCGCAAAGCTTTCTGTCTGTGACCAGATATAGGGATGATCTGCTCCAGTCCATCGCCTTAGCGGGACATATAGGCGCGGAAAAGTTCAGCAGTGTTGAGTTCGTCTTCCTTGGTGGAGGCAGCTGCAACTTTAGTCACAAGAGACTTGGCGGGCTTGGATATGAGCTGAACCATATCAGCGGTCTGTGTAATGCTTGCGAACTTGGAAGGCGAGAAACGCATACCTGCCCCCAAAGGCGTGGGATGCTGGGAAACGTCGGCAGGATGTATTCCCCACACAGCAATCCAATTCTTGCCGTAAGCGACATCCTCACCTTTCTGGTAGTTGATTCCGGTGAGGAACTGAACCTTGCGACCGTTGATTTCGGTGGCAGTAACCTGAGCTTCGCGTGAGTTGTCAAACATATCAACCCTGATGCTCACATCGACACTTTCCCCTTTATAGGATACACCATAAGCGATTATCTCGGCGAATGAACCTTTCTTTGTCCTGCCCACACGGGCGGTACGGGAACGGGCCTGAAGCTTGACTTCCTTCTCTCCGTCCCAGAGAGCTATTCCACCGACACCGACAGTCTTTCCGACAAGGTACTCGTCACATCCCGCTCCTTCTTCCGCCTGCTGCTGTTCGGTAGGATACCAGGCATATTCAAGCAGTTCCATCTGCTTGCCGCTCTTGGAATACAGGTCTATTGAACCGCTGTCATTGAAATAGATGCGCAGGGCCATATGGCTGTTCTCGACAGCAGGGCCGTGATGACCCACAAAATTGTACTGGACCGGTTGCTCAGACACAATCTCATTCAGCTGGACATTGTCCTTTTTCCAAAAAAGGCTGGATGCTGTCTGGCAGAACAAGGGAGCAGTTGCAAGAACCGCGACAAAAAGGCAAAACGATTTTTTCATAAATACAAATATAGTTATTTTTATATATTTTTGTGCCGGACATTACAACAATGCAACACGTACAACTCACCAAATTACACATAATGACACTAAAATTGAGATTTATGAAACTGGGAAAAATCACTCTGATGGCGACTGCATTCGCTCTTGCCCTTTCCTGTACCGGAAAAATCGACCGCAAGGCTCTGGTGGAGCGCAACAATCCGCACGTGACCGGAATCGACAGGCTTTCTTCATTGTCGGTGGGAAACGGACGTTTCGCCTTCACAGCAGATGTGACAGGCCTGCAGACCTTCCCGGAATTATATAGCAACGGAGTGCCTCTGGGAACACAGTCGCAGTGGGGATGGCACAGTTTCGACAATCCTGACAGCCTCCGCTTCGAAGAAACTCTCAAGGCTTATGACTTCGGACGCGGATGCGAGGAACTATACTCCTGCCAACTCAAGGAGGGCCGCGGAAGACTGGCCTCAGAATGGTACAGAATCAATCCTCACAGGCTCCATTTGGGCAATATAGGCTTTGAAGGAATCAATGCCGCCGATATTACGGACATTGACGAGACTCTGGATATGTATGACGGGGTGCTTGACAGCCGTTTCAACTGCAACGGGCAGTCGTATTCAGTCCAGACATCCTGCGACCCCGAGAAGGATATGGTGGCAGTGAACATAGTGTCTGCCTCACGCACTCCTGTACTTTTCCGCTTCCCTTACCCTACCGGACAGCACGCCGATGACGCAAGTGACTGGAACAAGGACGAACTTCACAGCACTGAGATAGTGGCCAGCGGAGAAAACTGTGCAGTGCTCAAAAGGACGCTGGACGAGACCGTATATTATGTGAAGATATCCTGGGATGGTGCATTAGCACCCGTAATGGCCGGTCCCAATGCTGCAAGACTCTGTCCTATGGCGGACGAATGGAACTTCACGGCGCTCTTCAGCGAGGAAATGCCGACCTGCGATGCTGCAGATGATGCAGGAGCCTCCAGAGAGGCTTCCACTGCATATTGGAAAAAGTTCTGGACAGAAGGCGGAGCGGTTGATTTCAGCCATTGCAAGGATTCCAGAGCAGCGGAACTCGAACGTCGGGTAGTTCTTTCGCAGTATCTCCTTGCAATACAGTGCGCAGCCGATATTCCCCCTCAGGAGACAGGACTCACATACAACTCCTGGTACGGAAAATTCCATCTGGAAATGACCTGGTGGCACGAGGCCCAATTCGCCCTCTGGGGACACGAAGACCTGCTCGCACGCACGATGCCCTGGTACGCGGCAGCAGAGCCGACAGCCCGCGAAATAGCTGAGAGACAGGGGTTCGAAGGAATACGGTGGATGAAGATGACTGACCCTTCGGCTCTGGAAGCTCCGTCCAACACCGGATCGTTCCTCATCTGGCAACAACCGCACTATATATATATGGCAGAACTGTTGCGCAGATCTGGAATGTCTTGGGAACCCTACTACGATCTGGTGCAGAAAACGGCTGAATTTATGGCCGACTACGCTGACTATGACGAGCAGAACGACAGATATGTTCTCAAAGGCTGCATCGCGGCTCAGGAAACTCTCCAGGCATCCAAAACCGTAAATCCGCCCTTCGAACTGTCATACTGGCATTGGGCCTTGGGAGTGGCCCAGGAGTGGCGTGAGCTCAAGGGTGAGGACAGGGTCGCCGAATGGGACGTTATCATAGAGAAACTGTCACCACTTGCTTCGAAGGACGGTCTGTATCTGGCAGCTGAGACAGAACCGGATACATACAGCAACATAAGGATGTATTCTGACCATATGGCCGTACTGGACGCCTATGGAGTACTTCCGAAATCGCCCCAGTTCAACGAGGATACGATGCGAAGCACTCTTGACTGGGTAATGGCGAACTGGAACTGGGACCAGACCTGGGGTTGGGACTTCCCCACCACTTGTATGAACGCGGTCAGACTCGGAGAACCGGAAAAGGCATTGGATGCGATACTGATGAATCAGCGCACCAACACCTATCTGGTGAACGGACACAATTACCAGAACGAAAGACTGCGCTGCTACCTGCCGGGCAACGGAGGTCTGCTCTCTGCCGTGGCCCTTATGTGTGCCGGATGGGACGGATGCAAGGTCAAGAATCCCGGATTCCCCAAGGACGGCAACTGGAATGTCCGTTGGGAAGGACTCAAACCTATGCCGTAAATACCAAACGCTCTTCGCCGGAACTTCCATACCGCTCAATGACTCCAGTGGCACCAAACCACCGGAAAGGGGGAAGAAGTCCGCTGGAGACAAGTCATCGGGAATCGACGACAAACAAAAAGCCCCGCCTCAGCGGGGCCGTTGGAAAAGATGTCAGTCCAGTCTGGCAGGATAAGCAAGAAGCTGATAGGCAAGAGTATATGCCATACGCCTGTGACCATCAGTATTGGGATGGAGACGATCCGTCTGAGGATTGCGGAAATAAACGGCCTGCTCGTCAAGCAGAGGATATAGACCACTGATGCTGTTGAGATCGATTACAGGTACAGCCCAAACGTTGGCAGCTTCCTGCACCGCCTTCACATAATCATCGATATACAGCCCTATAGCATTTGAATAAGTTTCGTCGGGCTGGATATTGTTGGGGCCGAAGGTGGCGTATGCGCGATGTAACGGGGTGAAGAAGATAATCTGTTTTGTGGGATAGTGTGTCTTGAGCCACCTGACAGTGGTGTTGATACGGCCCTTGAAAGTGTCATCGAAATTGATTACTCTATGTGAGCGTATAACTTCAACGCCCCCGTTGATGATGGTCTTGTCCGCCTGATAGCTGTACCATTCTCCCATAGGGATGGAGCCGTTGTAGTCATTGGTGCCGACAAATACTATGATTGCATCCACATCCTGTCCGTGTTCAGTCTCAAGTCTCTGGCCCTGACCGACTATCTGGTTCATCCTGTGGCCGCTGATTCCGTAAACATAAGGTTCAATACCCAGAATATCCCGGAACATATTCCAAAAGACATCGTTGGTGGTACCTATCTGACGGGCATCGGTTATTGAATCTCCGAGGAAGGCAACTCTGGCTCCTTTCCACTGGCTCGATATCTCAGGCTGAGGTTCATCCTTAGCCTTGCTCTTCGTTGCCGCTGCGGGTGACCCGGCAGATACCGGGACAATACACAGTGCAAGAAGGATCAATACGGATACGAAACTCTTTTTCATATTGCCTTTGCTATGTAATTGACGACATCCCCGAGAGTATTGAATATAGTCTGGGTGTTGAACTGCAAACCGAATTTCTGTTCTATTGCCAACGACATAAGCAGCATAGAAAGAGAATCCATTCCGAGATCCCTGACAAGAGAGGTCTCCATATTCACTCCTGAGCAGTCAAGCTTGGGCTTTACTGTGGCAATCACCTCCTTGAGGTTCTCGATAATCTGGTCCTGAGTCATATCGGTATTGTATTGTATTGTATTGTATTGATTAGGAATAGATGAGGTATTGAGATACTGAAATACTGATTGCTATTATTTGATTGCTGATTACTGATTTCTTGAAACCTTGAGGCTGCCGGTGCGTTTGAAGTCCTCCTTGCGCACAATGACCTTGGTTATCCGATGGGTCGAGGGAAGACTGGCATTGACATCATCCACGAGTTTAGTGAAGAAAGCCTCGACCTCCTCCCAGGGCTTGCCTTCGAAAGCGGCCTGCTGGGGAAGAATCTGTATGGCGATACAGGACTCTCCGTCGCTGTTATCCTCGAAAACGAGACAGTCCTTGAGAGCTGCGCACTTGTAAAAAGGCTCTTCAATGCTCTCCGGCGAGACATTCTCTCCATTGGGCAAGATGATGAGGTTCTTGATGCGACCCACTATATATAGGAATCCATCCTCATCGAAGCGGCCCAAGTCTCCTGTCTTGAGCCATCCGTCCTCAGTAAGACAGGCTGCGGTGGCTTCCGGATTGCCGTAATAACCGAGGAAAACATTGTCACCTCTCATCCATATTTCACCATCCACTATCTTAACCTCCTGCTCCGGATAGATTTTGCCTACGGAAGTGGGATGTGTCTTGACATCGATGTTTCCGCTGGTGAAATTCGCTCCTTCCGTCATTCCGTACCCGGCCAGAAGTTCCACCCCAATCTCATCGAATGCCTTTATCAGGCGAGGGGGCACGTTGGCGGCTCCAGAGATTATCATCTTCAGTTGTCCTCCGAGGAACTGCGGACCGTACATCTTGGTCAAACCGTAGAGGATGTCGCACAAACCCGGGACAAGCACGAGATCGGTAGGTTTGATGACGGGAATTTTGCCTATTGTAGCCTTCATATCCTCAGCCGAGAACCAGAGAGCTCCTGTGTAGAGTACTGACAAAGTGCTTCTGATCAGGCCGAATACGTGACTCAAAGGAAGGAAACAGATATAGCGATGGCCCTCGTCCAGAACGTGGTGAGGAGCATAAGTACCGTTCTTGGCTCCGCGCATCAGTGAGCGGTGGGGAAGAATTGCACCCTTTGGCTTTCCAGTAGTACCGCCTGTGAAGAATATTGCAGCGGGATCGTTTTTGTCCACACTGGCAGCAGGTGCTCCCTCTTCTGCCATTGCGCCGGCAGCAATCACCTTGCAGGGAAGTCCGGCGGTCATTTCCTTGAATTCATCGCGCACGGCAAGAACCTTGACACCGAAGCCGGCACAGGAACCGGCCAGAGCCTGAGCAGGAAGTTGAGAGGGAAGAAGAATGGCAACGAATCCTGCGGAAGAAGCGGCGAGGAACATCTCGAGGGCATCTATGGAAGTGCGGTCAAAAATTGCCACTTTATCACCTTTCTGAAGGCCGAGAGAATTGAGCAGAGCGCGCCTACGGGAAATGCGTTCACAGAATTGTGAATATGAATACGTTACGTTTCCGTCGGAAACAGCAGGTCTGTCGGCCCATTTCTCGCCAATCCACTCCACGAATTCGGAAATGGTGGGAATGTACTTGAGTTGGGCAAGCTCCTCAGAAGGGAGCATATCATCGAAATAGTTACCCATTGCAGTGTGGAAATTAAAGGTTAATATCAGTTGAGTCCCGTTGCTTCAGCCAGACTGTCGTCGTCTCCGCCCTCGGAAAGATTCGCGGAAGTGCCGGGTTCGTAATGGAATTTCAATGTGCGGGAAACACCATTCAGGAAGGTGTATTTGATAACAATGTAATAATCGGAGGCTCCGACAATCGAAGCTAATTCAGAGCTGATGTCAAAAGCGACCACTTTGCTTACAAGACGACCTGAAACAGATGGGCTGTCCCCGTTGTAGTTGTGTCGGAACTCGAATGCGAGTGTATTCGCGGGCGAACCGGCATCGGGATAGCCGAGGCTTACCAGATTGACGGTGTGTGAAATGCCGGAATAACCCCAGAGCCCGGTGAAATGAAGAGTCACATATCCATCCTCAACGACGGTCATCCAACTGTCATAGAATCCGACAGGAGCTGTGCCGTACACCTTGTCATTTTCATTCGGACCGAGATTGGGAACAGTTTTCTTTGTGATTATGGTGTCCAACTGAAGAACCTTGACTTTTCGATACGAAGAAGACTGGCCATTAGGCTCAGTGGCGCCGAGATCATTGTAATAGATATGTGCTCGTATGTTGCGCCCGAAGGGGTTGCCGGAAATGTTCTGAGGAACAAGTACGGTCTGGTCATCAAGTTGAAGAGTGCAGTCAGACGTACCTTTTACCGTGACAATAGCTTCAGTGACAGAAATGGAAGTTGTCTTTTTACAAGACGAGAAAAGAGCCGCAGACAGGGCAATCAAAAAAAGGATTTTTTTCATGGCCTTAAAATATGAGAGGCAGACCTTCCGGCCTGCCCCAGTTATCGCGGAAAGACAGGGATTCGAACCCTGGAACCGCTTTGGGCGGTCACACGCTTTCCAGACGTGCCTCTTCAGCCACTCGAGCATCTTTCCAAAAGTGTCTGCAAATATAGCGACTATTTGGCAAAAAACAATAATAATCGTTATCTTTGCTTCGTTATGGACCAATAATCAGTTTGAGATTCATTCAGTGTTATAAAAAGATGAAAAAACTTTTCGCGGTAATTATTACCACACTTTCTCTTTTGTGCACAAGTTCCTGCACGGAATATGCAAAATAAAGCAGCAAATTTTCAACCAACTGACAGAAATTGAAGTCTCTAAAAGAAAAGTCCCTGTTTCTGATGGACATGGACGGTACTCTATATAACGGAGACGAACTCATCCCCGGTGCTGAAGATTTTCTCCGTTTCCTCAAGAATGTAGGGAAACGGAGTGTTTTTATGACCAACAATTCGTCACGCAGCAGATTCGCTTATGTCGAGAAACTTGCACGGCTGGGAATTGAAAGTACGGTGGATGACATAGCATCATCAGTTAACGCCACTTCCTGCTATCTCAAGGAGCATTACGGGGACACTCTGACAATATATCTAGTGGGAACCGAATCGCTCAGACAGGAACTTCTGACAGACGGTTTCCATATTGTGCCGGCTGACTATGAGGGGGATGAAGTGAACTGTGTCCTGGTGGGATACGATACGGAACTGAATTACAGGAAACTTGAGAGAGCCTGCCATTTCCTCTGCGAGGGGGCCTTGTTCTACGCCACAAACTGCGACCTGCGTTGTCCGATAGAGGGAGGCAGATACCTTCCTGATTGCGCCACTATCTGCAATATGCTCGAAGTGTCCACCGGACGCAAGCCCAGATATCTCGGAAAACCGGATCGCTACATAGTCGATTACGTCCACACAAAATGGGGGGCCGACTACGAAGATATGGTTGTGGTGGGCGACAGGCTTTACACAGACATAGCAGTGGGTGCCAATGCGGGAATAGACAGTATCTGCGTTCTGACAGGTGAAAGCACTCTGGCCGACATAGACGCATCCGAAGTGACACCGACATATATCTTCAATTCAATCAAAGATGTTTACGAAATACTAAAATCCTGATAGATGTTCTATAATCTGCTCAAGACACCGATACTCATCAAATCCGGACGCCAACTGCTCGGAGGACTTGATCATATACTCCACGAGGCTCATCTTCTTTTTCCCAACAAGATTCTTGTAACCCAGAAAAACCTGTTCGAAGCCTACCAGCACCAGTTGTCCGGAACCATTTTCAGCAAAACCCTATTCGTTGGTGGAGGTTTGATGGACGAGGCCTTCCACGTGATGGACGAATGTCGCAACAACGACGCTCTGATAATCGCATTCGGCGGCGGCAGCGTTCTGGATATTGTGAAATATGCCGCCTGTAGGATTGACAAGCCCTACATCGCCATTCCTTCCGCCCTCTCCAACGACGGTATCTGCTCCTGCGTGGCAAGACTGACGAAAAACGGCAAGAAAGCCAGTCTTGATGCCCAGCCCCCTGTCGGAGTCATAATAGATTTCGACATCATTTCCAAATCCCCGAAGATAATGCTTTACGCCGGAATAGCTGACCTTGTCTCCAACCTCTCAGCCATACAGGACTGGAGACTGGCGTATCACAATGTCGGAGAGCCCATCAATGAGCTTGCTTTCCTGCTGTCAAAGCAGGCTGCGCTTCCTCTGCTACGCTACACTGAGGACGATATGGGCACTGACAATCTGCTTAAGGACCTTGCCAACGGTCTCATCACTTCGGGGCTTTCTATGGTTGCATCCGGCAATTCAAGGGCTACAAGCGGTGCCGAGCATCTGATAAGTCACGCCATTGACGAATTTTTTCCTGAGAAATCCACCATACACGGCATTCAGGTGGGATGGGCCCAGGGAATCATTGCCAAACGTTACCGTAACGATCCGTTCTACGTGAACCGTTTTCACGAGCAGATAGGGCTCAAGAAAGTATTTGAGGAGATGATACCCTGGAGCGAAGATGACTTTGATATGCTCATCAGCTACGCAATGAAAATCCGCAGCCGCTACACTGTTTTCAATACCATCTGATTGATTTCCCGGTCTATATGATTTCATTTCTGATAAGCATTGCAGCCCTGATTCTCGGATACATCATCTACGGCAGAATCGTGGAAAGGCTGTTCGGTGCCGATTCGTCCAGAATTACACCGGCCAACAGTCGGGCGGACGGAATGGACTATGTGCCTATGTCCACCTGGAAGGTGTTTATGATTCAATTCCTCAACATCGCCGGTACTGGACCTGTTTTCGGTGCGATAATGGGAGCACGTTTCGGGCCGTCCTGCTATCTGTGGGTGGTACTGGGTTCTATTTTCGCAGGAGCGGTGCACGACTATTTGACCGGAATGATGTCCGTTCGGGAAGGAGGCACCGGAGTCCCTGAACTGGTGGGAAAATATCTGGGAAACAGAACCAGAAGGGTGATGCTGCTGTTCACTGTACTGTTTCTGATTCTGGTGGGGGCTGTCTTCGTTTACAGTCCGGCACTGATTCTGGGCGAAATGGCCGATGTGCTCGGAACTCCGGCCAAATCTGCCCTCGTATGGGGAGGATGCATTTTCATTTACTATTTGATTGCCACCATCGTTCCTATTGACAAGCTGATAGGAAGAGTATATCCTCTTTTCGCCTTCGCGATTCTGTTTATGGCTGTGTCCCTGTGCATCTGTCTGTTCACCAAGTGGCCTTCTATTCCTGAATTCTGGGATGGATTGCAGAACAGGGGGCCTTCCACCGGTCTCGACGGTCAGGCCATCTTCCCCTGTCTGTTCATCACAGTGGCGTGCGGGGCTATCAGCGGATTCCATTCCACACAGTGCCCGATGATGGCCCGTTGCCTGAAGAACGAGAAACTGGGAAGACCTGTTTTCTACGGGGCTATGATTACCGAAGGCATAGTAGCTCTAATCTGGGCCGCTGTCTCCTCCTGGTTCTTCTTCGACGGAGGTATGCAGGAAGCCGGTGCTGCATCCGCACAGGCTCCTGAAGTGGTCACCTCAGTATCGCGGTACTGGCTGGGTACTTTCGGAAGCATATTGGCCATACTCGGAGTGGTTGCTGCACCGATTACCACAGGTGACACTGCTCTCAGAAGCGCCAGACTTATGATTGCAGACTTTTTCCACATAGACCAGAGACCTCTGGCAAAACGTTTCGTAATTGCTGTACCCATTTTTGCCGCCGTGTCTCTCCTGCTCTGGTTCAATATCGCCGATGCCGACGGGTTCAACAGGATATGGAGATATTTCGGACTCGCCAACCAGATTCTGGCCTGCTTCATATTGTGGACAGAAACATCGTACTTTTCCAAAACATTCAAGGACCGTCGCTATCTGGTTACAATGATACCGGCCTGCTTCGTCACTTCGGTCTGCACCACTTACCTGTTTGTGGACAGCAGTTGTCTGGGAATTGACCCGACGGCCTCGTTCCCTGTCGCTCTCGCAGTATGGGCACTGTGCATCGCAGGGTTCGTAATCATACGCCGGACACGTAGGGGATGCATTGCCGGA
>DCIN01000039.1:47160-51600 GCA_002315815.1 Bacteroidales bacterium UBA1725
CTGGAATTGTTCTAGAATTGTTCCAGTATCTTCAGAAGCCCTTGGGAATCTGATACTTCAGGAATGACACAACGCTGACCTCCGACAATACGGGGAAGACCGCTCTTCTCTCCGGAAGTTGTGCGCCCGAACAGTTCCATAGACAAAGCCATTTTTTCAAACAGAGCATCAGAGGCCAGATAGGCTTCCAGTCTCGATGATTCCACAAGAGTACAGGCAAATTCCAACGCTTCCCGGGGAGATGTTGCGTTCCATAGACAAGAGTCCATAGTGGCAAAAGAGGAAGGTGCAAGTTCCCATACTGCCAATGCCAGACGGGCATAGTCGCAGGATCCGGGAAAATTATCCTTGCCGGGGGGAAGAAATGGGTTGCAGGCATTGCTCAAGGGAGTAGGGCAAAGGATGAAGCGGTATTTACCGGGGTATGCAGCCAACAGTTCCTCAGCGGCTTCGTGTAGTCTGCGGCAGTGAGGACATTGATAATCATACAGGAGATGGAAGGTCTGCACGCCGGAAGGTATATCTGTCCCGGAGAGAAGGACGGGGAAACCGGCGGTTTCAAGATTCGGGAGTTCTTCACCGAACACAGTCTCACGGTAATAATCATCCTTGACGGTCAGAGTCTGAAATGCGCCTGAAAAAGCCGCGAGAACAAGGCCCGCCACAAAAGCCGATACTGCGGCACGGTGCGGCACGGCACAGCTTTTCGACACTACGGCAAAAGAAACAGCCAGAACAATGCCTGTTATGTGGGCGCTCATACAGTATTTGCAGAATGAGCCTATGACAAACCATTGAAGTGCCGAGAATAGAATTGCACTGCCAACAATGACACCACAGAAGAGAAATTCCAGCCTCCACACTGCAGGACGCAGGGAAGAATCCGACTTGTCTATCAAAAAGAGACAGATTATGAAACTGATATATACGCCCAGAGCGAGAACGCTCACAGGAATGACACCGAGCACCATCGACCATCTGCTTCCTAGTACCTCGTCACAGGACGATCCGGCTCCACAACCAGCCAGTCCAGCCCCGGATATGGAATGCAAAGACATTATCAGGCACAAAGCCGCGGCAATCAATGCAAGAACGACAGGGACAGTCTTCTTGCGGCCAACAATATAATAAGTGTCCATCAATTGTGTCAGAAACTGTTTATTTGTGTCAGAAACTGTTTATTTGTGTCAGAAACTGTTTGTTTACAGGCTTGTAGAAATCAAAAAACTCCCCCAAAATGATGTTTTGGATGCATTTCGGGGGAGTAACAGCATAATATCAGTAGATGTTGGGAGCACCCGGTGTAGGAAGCGCGGAAACCAGAGCTGCTCCAACCGGATAAGAGTACTCGAGAGCTTTTGCGAGATGAAGTTTTTGTATCTGAGTCCTCATCTCTCGCGGAGGACGTCCGGGAGTCTCAATCACTGTAACCACAGTCTCAGGTTGTGACACTGTTGCCACTACTACCGGCTCAATCCGACCATCGCTTCCGATGAGGCTGAGGTTCTGTCCAATCGAGAAACCCTCCTTGGCATTCACCGCTATGACTTCTGTGCCAGATTCAGCGGGGGATGCCAGATTGGCGTTGAACTGGATATGAAAATCGAGCAGATTGTCGTCAGAATCAACACCATCGGGATAACGTCCACTGCTCAGGGCGGGCGATGCCATTGCGGGACCGAAACGGAATCCGCCAGCGGCACCTGGAGCTGCCGCCACGCTGCCGCCTGCGGCCACTCCGGTACCAGCACCGAAATGCCAGCCCTCACCGAGCCAAGGATCAACGACAAGCCCGTAGTTGAGAGCATCCACCAGAAGGCCTCTTGCATTGCGGAGCGTGATGTTTCCGCGTCCGGAAAGAACCGGACCTCCGAAATACTGGTCAGCAGGAACCGAACCCTGATAACCGGCATCGCTCACGGTTTCACACACTACGGAAGCATCTATTGAATGAGAGGCAGAAAGAGCCTTATCCAACTTGATTCCATAGACAAGAGCAAGCACAGGCTCGTTGCTGGAATGGTCGTATTTGCTTGCAGGTTCGAAACTTATGCCGGTTCCATTCACACTGAAGGGCATATTGGCCGAGTGGGCGAACTGGAGGGTCTCCTCAAGTTCAAGTCCGGTTCCAGCCTCTTCGAGTTTCATAGGCCCTCTGCTTGGACGGTTAGTGGAAGCGGTGCCGACACTCTTCACTGTCACTGTCTCGATTCCGTGTCCTTCGCTGTCTATGTCAAGGCGAATCTTGTCGCCGGGAGAGATGTTCTCCACAGAGGAAACCTTGATGTTGGTATCGCCGGGCTTGGCATCATAGGAGAGCCAGGCCTGAGTGCCGGGCTTTCCGACTTCTGTCACTGTCACGACTTCATACTTTTCGAGTGAATTGCCGACTGCCGGATACTGGGCTCCATAGCCTATGGCCATCTTGTCTCCAACCTTGAAGCCACCGACCGATGTGACGGGAATATTGTTGGAGCCGGCAGGTATGGTGATTACCGGACCCTCCGGGAGAGGCTGCCATATCGTGGTGGGCACGCCGAAATTGGTGAAAGGCCTGGGGCCATGGAACATTATGGGGCCACCTTGCGGAACGGCAGGTACTTCAGGGGCGATGATGGAGGCCACCTTGCGGATTTCGGCATTCTTTCCGTCGCCTACCGCTATTGTCGCACCTTCTTCAATGCCTTTCACACTGCGCACCCAGATTATGTCATCACCTCTGGCCGCATCCACTGCAAGTCCGGAAGTCGCAAGTCCGAAGAGGTAGAAGCCCTTGGGAGCGATATAGGTGCCGGCAGGGATCTTGATTGAAGAGAAATAAGGGATGTTGACAGCGTGGGTCGTAAGAGTCCATCCGGAGATGTTCACTCTCCTGTCAGAGCTGTTGTGAAGCTCTATGAATGCGTCCGTGGAATTCTGTGGAGTGGATACCATAAACTCATTGATTTTCACGGGTTTCACATTACGAACCTTTTCTATGGCCTGCTCGTTGCGGGAATTGCCGTTACTGCCGGTCCAGTTCGCCACGGCCTTGAGGTCTCCGTTGAACTCCCTTCTTCCGGATCTGACTGCGAAATTGACCACCACAGTCTCACCGGGAGCCACAGTCCAAGCAATAGTGCGGGATTTGCCTTTGCCACCCATAGCTTTGACTCTCCAGCCGAAAGGTGCTTCAAGAGAAAGAACGAGGTCATCAATGTCTGCTCCGGTAGTATTCACGAAAGTTACAGAAGTGTAGGAGGAGCTTCGGGGAGCGAAGGTCTGGAGTCCGTTTGGACGCTGGGTCTTGTCCGCCGCACTTACTGAAAGCCTCTGGACATCGTAGCCGGCGGCTACAACGTTCTTCTGTACTTCCTGATTGCATTCAACAGTGGGGAATGTGCCGGGGGCCGTCATCGCAGCCTCGTAGAAAGTACCGGACGAACCGACACTGTTGTCGCCTCCGTTGCCGAGCAGAATGGCTCCCTGCTTGCGCATAGGATCATAGCTGCTTCTGTCATTCTGAATACGCTGTCCGTCATACATAGTGATGAGTTCTCCGCTCTGGGCGTTTCCACCCATAGAACGCCAGTGGTGAGGTTCACCGTCTGCGGTTGCCGTAACGAAACGCCAGTTAACGGACGGAAGGTCAGCGCAGTATTTGTCATTGGGATCGGGATTGACGCATCCTACGAGATTATTCTCCTGATCTGTCATCACCCAGGGACCGGGAGCCTGTCCGTGATACCAGGATGGCTGGTTGCCGAAATAGGTGGTCTCCATAGTACCGTCTCCGTCATCGCGGCTGTCGGTTTCGGCATTGCCATAATCGAAGCAGCAGCCTGTATTGTAGTGATGCCCGTTGATTACCCAGTACTGACCCTCGGCCTGATCATCGACGGCGGTGCCGTGGGCATCGTTCCAACGCAGTCCCATACCGGGCAGGATGGCAAGGCCGTAAACCTTGTGGTCCATAAGGGTCACGGGAGCCATATCGGCTATGGGAATATTGTTGAATCCGCCCATAGCGTGACCGCTGAAACCTCCCCGAGGTGCCTGATAAAGGTGATTGCCCTTGCCGGACTGGTCATAGAGTATGCTTACCCAGCAAGTGGTATTGGCGCAGAACGCATCCTGAGCGGCAGCATCCGCATAGCCTCCCGGATCTCCGGCGGAAGCCGGTACGACTCCGATGTCAAGAGTTTTGCCGTCCGACTGGCGGACAACTTGATAGAGAGGACCGTCGTAAGAAGCATACAGCGCTCTGGTACTGGAATGTGCAGCAACGCAGGGTGCCCCGTGACGGGAATAGACATCGCAGGGGCCCTCCGGTCTCTGAAGTTCCTCGGGTGAAGAACCGGCAATGGCCAGAAGAGACAGAACAGCGGTAGGGAGAACTGCTGCAGCTGCGACAATAGCAATGAAAAGTCTTTTGTTTGTCATCTATTTGGTTGTTGATTA
>DCIN01000039.1:51653-67752 GCA_002315815.1 Bacteroidales bacterium UBA1725
TGTAGTTATTGATTGTGTAGTTATTGATTATGTGAATTCAGCATTATTCTGGCCTGAATCTCCCAAGTGCGGAGACGGTCCTTGTAAAGATTGTTCGCGTTCTCTTTATCCACAGACAGGGCGGCATCGGAATTGCCATCCCAACGGCGGCAGTTGTACATTACATCGTAAATACGTCCTATTCTGTACTCCCTGCAAATCCTGAGTGCCACGGCATAGTCCTCGCCGTATTTGGTAACGGGGAAACCGACTTTGCGGACGAGTGGGGTCCAGAAACCTCGCGGTGCTCCGAGTCCATTGATTCTCAATGCATTGTTGCGTCCGTTGTCATCGGTCCATTCGCTGTGGTCTATCACTCCGGGAGGTAGCGGATTAAGGTCAAAGTCCGTGATACGGTAGGTTCCGATAACCATAGGACAGTTCTGAGCCCGGAAGGCTTCAACAAATTTCTGAACAGTATCAGTACCCGAATAGACATCATCAGAGTCGAGTTGCAACGCGAAGCGTCCGCAGTCGGGATGACGGAGGGCGGTGTTCCAGTTGCCCCCGATGGCGTGATAGCCTTGATCCTGTGCGATATATATCAGGCGGGGGTCATTGAAGGACTTTATCACCTCCACGGTACCGTCTGTAGAATTGTCATCCACTACTATCACGTTGAAGGGGAAGCTGCATTCCTGCTCCAGCGCTGAACGGATTGCATCCCCTATTGTATGAACACGGTTGCGGCAGGGGATGACAACCGACGCCTCACAGGCAAATTCGCCATCGTCCAGATTCACTTCGGTGAACTCCGGTTTCAGATATGCCCCTACAGCCTTGAGATGGTCGGTGCAGACTTTCTCACATTCAATCTGTACGTCCCTGTTCCTGGGATTGACATAGTCGAAGAGCCTTTCACCCGTCCTGCGCCCGTCCGTTTCCACCTCGGTGTAAAGGTACTCATTGATATGCACCAGATTTCCCAGACGCGATGCAATGAGCCTGAGTTCATAAAGACCGGCATATTTCCTGTCCTCCGTCATTATGGAACAGGCATCGCGAAGGACTGAGCTGCGGAACATCTGCACACCTCCGAAATCGAAATCGTCCCTGAGAGAACCCGGCTGACAGTCTATCACCGGAGCCTCACGCACGACTCCTCCTCTGGAGATGAAACGGTCGGAATAGACCATCGCTGCACCGGTTTGTTCTGCGACCTGCAGAAGCCTTTCAGGACCCTGCTGCACCCAGACAAGCTCAGAAGGACTTGTACAGAACAGAACATAAGGGGTCTCACAGGATGAAGCTATCTGTTTGATGCAGTCGGAAGACACACGTGACGGGACATCGAATCTGGTGAACATACATCGCAAAAATAACGATTTTTTTATATATTTGTGTTATGAAGAATCTCGTTATCATTCCGACTTACAACGAAATCGAAAACATTTCAAAGATATGCAGGGCGGTCTTTGCCCTGAAGGAAGAATTTGACATCCTGGTTGTCGATGACGGATCTCCGGACGGTACTGCCGATGAAGTGAAACATCTGCAGGAAGAATTCGCCGGGAGGCTGCTGCTGTTGGAAAGGAGCGGAAAGCTCGGGCTCGGCACGGCATACATCGCCGGCTTCCGTAAAGGACTCGATCTGGGATACGACTACATTTTCGAGATGGACGCCGATTTTTCACACAATCCATCCGACCTGCCCAGACTTCTGCGGGCTTGTACGGATGAAGGGGCTGATGTATCCGTAGGTTCAAGATACTGCAACGGAATCAGAGTTGTCAACTGGCCCCTCGGGCGCATTATGATATCCTATGGGGCATCGCTTTATGTAAGGGCGGTGCTGGCCTCCGGAGTGCACGACAGTACGGCGGGCTTTGTGTGCTGGTCACGCAAGGTATTGGAAACAATGAATCTTGATGCTGTCGGGATGAAAGGCTATGGATTCCAGATAGAGATGAAATATACGGCCAAGAAAATGGGATTCAAAATCAAGGAAGTGCCGGTGATTTTCGTAAACAGGGTGGAAGGCAGTTCAAAGATGTCCGGAAGTATTTTCGGTGAAGCGTTCTGGGGCGTTCTGGCCCTGAGATTCAGAAAGTTCAAATGAAAGAAATATATCTTGCAGAAATAGCGGGCCGCCTTCAGCTCAAGGATTGGCAGGTCGAGAATTGTGTCCAGCTCTTCGAAGACGGTGACAGCATACCCTTCATCAGTCGCTACCGCAAAGAGAAGACGGGTGGAATGGACGATGCCCAGGTAGCGGAAGTGAAGCACTGGGCCGATCTGTTTTCAGAGATGGAAAAACGAAAGGAAACCGTTCTCAAGACCATTGATGAAGCGGGAGCCCTCAGCGACGATTTACGGTTAAGGATAGAGAATTGCGTGTCAGCAACCGAACTGGAAGACATCTACCTTCCCTGGAGGCCCAAGCGCCGCACGAGAGCCACGGCAGCGAAGGAACTCGGACTGGAACCCCTGGCTGACCTTATGTGGAATCTGAAGACACGGAATCCGGAGCTGTCCGCAAAAGCTTTCGTTAAGGGTTCGCCCTCTCTGGGCGGGAAGGCCGGAGCAGAAGACGTGCAGGCGGCACTTGCCGGTGCCCGTGACATCATTGCCGAGAGATTGAGCGAGACCGCAGTCATAAGGGAGAATCTCCGGGCGGCATACAGGCTCAGGCGCATCGAGGCGAGCGTGACCAAGGCCGGAAAGGAGAAGGCAGAAGCCGACAAGTACCGCAGTTATTTCAATTTCTCAATGCCGCTCAGCCGTATTCCGTCCCACAATCTGCTGGCGGTCCTGAGAGCGGAGAAAGAGGGTTTTCTTTCCGTAAGCATAGACTCAGACCTACAGAAATGCTCCAACAAGATTTATTATGACTTCTGCAAGGAGCACGGCTATCCTGCCGAAGCTCTTGCAGAACAGATAAAGGAGGCTGTGGAGGATTCGTTCAAGCGTCTGCTTGACCCGTCGATATCCTCGGAGACCATACGGGAAGCCAAGGAAAAGGCTGATTTGGAGTCAATACGTGTGTTCGGAGAAAATCTCAGACAGCTACTTCTTGACGCCCCGGTCGGGCAGAAGCGCACTATGGCCATAGATCCGGGATTCCGCAACGGCTGCAAGATAGCCTGTCTGGACGAACAGGGAGCTCTCCTTCATCACACTGTCATATTCCCCCACCCTCCTCAGAATGATAAGGTGAAATCCCTTGCAATCATTCAGAAAATGTTGGAAGACTATGGGATACAGGCCATCGCAGTAGGAAACGGCACAGCATCGCGCGAAACTGAAGATTTCCTCAGGAAAGTCTGTCTTCCGGAAGGCTGCAAGGTATGGACGGTGAGTGAGGACGGAGCCTCAATATACAGCGCGTCGGAGGTGGCCCGCAAGGAATTCCCGAACGAGGACGTGACGGTACGCGGTGCGGTGAGCATAGGGCGCAGGTTGATGGACCCCTTGGCCGAACTTGTGAAGATTGACCCCAAGAATCTGGGAATAGGACAATACCAGCACGACGTGGACCAGAACCTGCTGAAGGAAAAATTGGACAACACCGTGGAATCCTGCGTGAACGCGGTGGGAGTGAACCTCAACACCGCAAGTTCGTATCTGCTATCATACGTGTCGGGCATCGGACCTGCTCTGGCAGGGAACATAGTGGCCTGGAGAACAAGCAACGGAGGATTCAAATCCAGAGAAGAACTCAAGAAAGTGCCAAGGCTCGGAGCCAAAGCCTATGAGCAGTGTGCCGGATTCCTGAGGATACGCGGAGCCGCGAACCCGCTGGACAATTCTGCAGTACATCCTGAGTCTTACGGCATCGTGGACAGGATGGCAGAAACTCTGGGCGTGTCCACAAAGGAACTTGTGGGCAATGCGGAACTTTGCGCCGGAATCAAGCCGGAGGACTATGTGAACGACAAGGCCGGTCTGCCGACAATCAACGACATACTGAAAGAACTGGCAAAACCGGGACTCGACCCACGCGAGAAAGCATCCCAATTCAGCTTTGCCGATGACATTCATTCGATGGATGATCTGAAACCCGGTATGCAACTCCCGGGAATCATAACCAACATAACAAACTTCGGAGCATTCGTGGACATTGGTCTTCACGAAAACGGACTCATTCACGTGTCGAATATGGGAGCACGGGGAATTGATCCGTCCAGAGTGGTCAAACTGCATCAGCAGGTTCAAGTGAGCGTCGTGAGCGTGGATACGGAAAGAGGGCGAATCGGGCTGAGGCTAATCAATCCACTCAATCCACTCAGTCCCCTCAGTCCCCTCAGTCCCCGAAAGTGATTTCCTTGAGTTCGGCCCGATAGGCCATCAGAATCCTGGATTTGGAAATGAATCCGAGATACCTGCCGTCCGAATCCAGAACAGGAAGACGCCAGGCTCCTGTGTTGTCGAACTTACCTATTACCGAATCCATTCTCTCATCGATTCCGACTGTTGCCGGAGCAGCCTCCAAGAAATTGTAAACGTGCAGTTCATCGTAGAGGTCGGGGCGGAGTATGAGTCTTCTGGTATTGGCCACGTCCACCATTCCCTGAAAATGTCCCTCGCCGTCCAGAACGGCCACTACCGCGGCATCGTTGCCGGAAATCGCCTCAACAAAGAGGCGCAGGGTGTCATTGATGTTAACCTTGGGATATTTGTCCCTCACGAGTTTGGATGTCTGAAGCAGGGTCAGGACTGCCTGATCGCTGTCGTGTGTGAGAAGGTCGCCGCTCTGGGCTATTCGCTTGGTGTAGATGGAATACTTCTCGAATATTCTTACTGTGCCGAAGGATATTGTGGAAGTGAGAATGAGAGGAACGAAAAGCTCGTATCCCCCTGAAATCTCTGCAATAAGAAAAATAGCGGTCAGAGGAGCCTGCATCACACCGGCCATCAGTGCCGCCATTCCGACCAGCACGAAATTGCTTTCAGGCACCCCTGCACCAAGAAGATTGAAACAGCGGACTGATGCAAATCCCAGGATGGCACCCGAAAATAAAGTCGGGCCGAATGTACCGCCGACACCACCTCCTGAGTTTGTGAATGTCATTGCGAAGACCTTGAAAAAGAATATGAGCAGAAAGAACAGGGGTACTGCCCAATTGTGCAACGCATTGCCGGAAACAAATCCGGAAACATCCACCGACCAGTCCCTTCCGTTGAGCAGATTCCGGACTGTCTCATAGCCCTCGCCGTAGAGCGGAGGAAATATAAAGAGAAGAATTCCCAGAGCTGCGGCGCACATAGCCCACCTGAAGTATGGACTGCGTATTTTGCCCAGTCTGTCTTCGAGAAACAATGTAGTCTTGGTGAAGTACAGCGAACCAAGCCCCATCATAACGCCCAAAAGTATATACCAGGGCGTGTTCCCCATAGAGAAAGGTTTGATGCTGCAATCAAAGAATGGCTCCTGACCCAGAAGGAGCCACGAGACCATTGCCGATGAAATAGTGGAAAGCAGCAAGGGAAGCATTGAGCTCATCGACACGTTGAAGAGCAGAATCTCCATAGTGAAGATAACGCCTGCAAGCGGAGCCTTGAAGATGCCGGCAATCGCCCCTGCCGCACCGCAGCCGAGGAGAATGGTAACACTTCGGTAGGACATTCCGAATCGTATGCCTATATTGGATCCTATAGCGGCACCGGTTTGTACAATGGGAGCTTCAGCTCCAACTGAACCGCCAAATCCTATTGTCAGTGAGGATGTCAGTACCGGACTCCAGATATTGTGTCCCTTGATGCGGGATTCGTTGCGGGAAAGAGCCAGCAGGACTTTGGTCACCCCGTGGCCTATGTCCTCCCGCACAACGAATCTGACCAACAGCAGAGAAATCAGCATACCCAATCCGGGAAGCAGGAGGTAAAAGATTCCCTGAAATCCTGATTCTCCAAGGAGAAAGGACTTCACAAGGGACACCACCTTGGTCAGGACTACAGCGGCGAGACCGGAAGACACACCGGTCAGGAGACTGAGGACAAGAAGTTTGTGTTTCTCCGTCAGCAGACCGTCAAACTTCGGAAGCCTCGTCCTCTCCACCGTACTGGGAAATATTGTCGTCCGGCAGGGCGTTATTCTCAGAAGAAGTGTCCGCAACGGAGCCCACAACCTGCTCGTTTTCTGCATCTTCTTCACCCTCAAGCCATTTCTCAATATCTTCGGCATCATCCACCTTCACTTTTATCTTCACGAGATAAATGGCATCGGGAATCTCGATGCAAACGGCATAGAAAGATGTGCCGTCCGGTTTCGGGTATTTCGTAAGGTCATTGAGATAATCGCTGAACCCGTTGGGATACTTCTCCACAAATGCCTCAGCGAGTTCGGGAGACATATTCTCATAGCTTACAATATGCCGTTTCTTTGTATCAGTTGCCATTGCTTTTCAATTTGGACTGCAATAATAGAACATATTTCTCAAAAAAAATAGTCCGGACCCAAAAAGAGAGTAAAATTCAGCTATTTTGAAACAGTTTCTGTTTTTTATGATTCTTTGTTTTGCAATCTGACGTTTTTTTTGGAATTTTGGCTTCCGTTATGGCTTCAGAAGACTATATGTTCCCCACATCGGTCAAGGAACTGGAGAAACTTGGCTGGGACTACATAGACATAATTTTCTTTACGGGAGACGCATTCGTGGACCATCCGAGTTTCGGGACGGCCTGCATTGGGCGCTGGCTTCAGAAAGCCGGTTACAGGATAGCCATCGTACCACAACCCAACTGGAGGGATGACCTCAGGGATTTCCGGAAATTCGGCGCACCCAGGCTCTATTTCGCTGTAAACAGCGGCGCTATGGATTCGATGGTCAATCACTATACGGCAGGAAAGAGGCTGCGCCACGACGATGCCTACACCCCGGACGGGAAAGCCGGAGCCAGACCGGACTATGCCGTATGCGTTTATACACGAATACTCAAGCAGTTATATCCGGATATCCCTGTGGTGGCAGGAGGCGTGGAAGCCTCATTGAGAAGACTCAGCCATTATGACTACTGGCAGGACAGGCTGCTGCCCTCCATCCTCGTACAGAGCGGAGCCGACTGGATCTGCTACGGAATGGGGGAAAGGCCTATGCTGGAACTCACGAAAGCCATCGAGGCCGGGCGCAACTTGCACCAGATGGAAAAGATTCCACAGCTTGCTTTCTACCGCAAGGGTATCAAGAAGAGCTCAAGCTCAAGCTCAAGCTCAAGCGAAGATGAATCTCTGGTTTTCCTGCATTCCTTCGAGGAATGTCAGAAAGAGCGCAAGGCCTATGCAGAGAACTTCCACCGGACGGAAACACACGCCAATATGCTTCATCCCGGCACCATAATCGAAGCTGTCGGAGAAGGCTATGTTCAGGTGAATCCGCCATATCCGCCTGCTACAGAGGAGGAGATGGATTCGTTCTGGGACCTGCCGTTCACCAAACTGCCTCACCCCCGCTACAAGGACAGGAGGATTCCGGCATACGAAATGATAAAAGACTCCATAATCACCCACAGAGGGTGTTTCGGAGGATGCAGTTTCTGCACAATCGCCGCACACCAGGGAAAATTCATTCAGAGCCGATCAGAAAAATCCATCCTTACGGAGGTGAGCAAACTCGCCGCAATGCCACAGTTCCACGGCAACATCTCAGACCTTGGAGCCCCGACTGCGAATATGTACGGAATGCACGGAAAAGATTTCGCGCTCTGCGGCAAATGCCGCCGGAAATCCTGCCTCTTCCCCACCCCCTGTCCCAACCTCGACCGTTCTCATACAAGGGTCCTGAACCTGTACCGGAAGGTGGATGCTGTAAAAGGTATCAGACATTCCTACATCGGAAGCGGAGTCAGATATGACCTGTTCCTCGACGACAAAGGTTTCTCGGACCCCACAGGTAAAGCATATCTGAAGTCGCTGGTGATGGAACACACGTCGGGGCGGCTCAAGGTGGCTCCCGAACATACTGAAGACAAAGTGCTCCAGTATATGGCCAAACCGTCCTTCAAACTGTTTGAGAGGCTCAGGGAGGAGTTCGGAAAAATCAACCGTGAAGAAGGAAAGCACGTGGAAATAGTCCCCTACTTCATCTCATCCCATCCCGGATGTACGCTGGAGGATATGCGCCGGCTCTCCGACAATCCTTCGCTGCGCGGCGTATGGATGGAACAGGTGCAGGATTTCACACCTACACCTATGACCACCTCATCTGTGATGTTCTACAGCGGAATAGACCCGAGAACGATGAAGCCCGTCTTCGTGGAACGTGACCCGGATCGCAAGCGCAGGCAGAAAGAACTGTTTTTCTCCCACAGCAAGCATTAGAAACAAGGAAGAAACAAGGAAGAAACAAGGAAGTTACATCCTTTCAGGAAGTTCTATTCCGAGTATCCCCATAGCCTTGCGGAGAACGGAGGCCAAAGTTCCGATAAGTGCGATGCGCAGAGCAAGAACATCCTTGTCCGGCTCCTTGAGGATGGGAGTGTCGTGATAGTACTGGTTGAATTCCTTGGCCAGATCGTATGCGTAGTTGGCAATGACCGCCGGACTGTAGGCGGAAGCTCCTTCAGCGACTTTCTGAGGATAGAGGCTCAGAAGTTTGACGAGGCGTATTTCCTTGGTCGACAGATCAGCATTCACACAAGGAGTCACGGCTATGTCCGAAGCCTTGCGGAGTATTGAACTGATTCTGGCGTGGGTGTATTGAATGAACGGGCCGGTATTCCCGTTGAAATCTATTGACTCCTTGGGGTTGAAGAGCATCTTCTTTTTGGGATCGACCTTGAGTATGAAATATTTGAGAGCCCCAAGGCCTATCATACGGTAGAGCCTCTCCTTCTCTTCCGCCGAAATGCCTTCAAGTTTTCCGGATTCTTCTGACGTAGCTTTGGCCTCTTCATACATCTTTTCTATCAGTTCATCAGCATCGACCACGGTACCTTCTCTGGATTTCATCTTGCCCTCCGGAAGTTCGACCATTCCGTAACTGAGGTGGAATATCTGATCCGCCCAGTCATAACCGAGTTTCTTGAGTATCAGCTTCAGAACCTGAAAATGATAATTTTGTTCATCACCCACAACATACACGTGGGAATCCAGTCTGTATTCGCTGAAACGGCGTTCCGCGGTTCCAAGATCCTGGGTGATGTAAACGGAAGTGCCGTCCGAGCGTATCAGAAGCTTGCGGTCCAGACCGTCCGCCGTGAGGTCGCACCACACCGATCCGTCAGGGTCTTTGACCAGTACGCCCATCTCCATACCCCGTTGAACTATTTCCTTGCCCAACAGATAGGTGTCGTGTTCGTAATATGTCTTGTCAAAGGTGATTCCGAGTGACTTGTATGTCTGCTCGAAACCGGCGAACACCCATTCGTTCATCATCTGCCAGAGCTTGCGCACTGCCGGGTCGGCATTCTCCCATTTGACCAGCATCTCGTGAACCTTGTCGAGAACCTCAGGGTTTTCCTTCTCCATCCTGGCGTATTCGACATAGCAGTCACCCACCAGATGGTCTCCTTTCTTGCCCGTGCTCTGGGGAGTGGCACCGTTGAATCTCTGTTCCCAGGCATACATACTCTTGCAGATGTGCACACCGCGGTCATTCACAAGAGTGGTCTTGATGACTTCGTTGCCGGCAGCCTTGAGCAAATCTGAAACGGAAGAACCGAGAAGGTTGTTCCGGACGTGTCCCAGATGAAGTGGCTTGTTGGTGTTGGGCGAAGAGAACTCCACCATAATTCTCTTCCCTGTGGAGGCAAGCTGCCCGAATGACGAATCGTCGATGATGGATTTGAGGGACTCCTGCCAGTAAATGTTGGACAAGGAGATGTTGAGAAAACCCTGCACTGCGTTGAATGCACTGATTTCGGGACAATGGCCGAGCAGCCAGTTTCCCAGAGCCTCGGCAGTAACGGCCGGTGCGCTGCGGGATATTCTCAGAAGCGGAAACACTACTACGGTGTAATCCCCTTCAAACTCCTTACGGGTGACGCTCACCTGTATGCCGGATGCGGGAAAATCAACGGAATACAGCTCTTTTACGGCCTCTGAGGCCTTGGAAGCGATAAATGATTCAGCAGTCATCACTGTCCGAGATATGTTTTGAGAAGTTTGCTGGCAGAAGGTTTCTTTAATTTGCGTATGGCCTTCTCCTTAATCTGGCGTACACGCTCCCGGGTGAGGTCCAGTCTCTCCCCTATCTCCTCAAGTGTCATTTCCTGACAACCGATGCCGAAGAAACTCTTTATTATCTCCCTCTCACGCGAGGTCAGAATCTGAAGAGCGCGTTCAATTTCAGTGCTGAGGGATTCGTTGGTGAGGCCCCTGTCGGCGCTTGGAGAGTCATCATTGGGAAGAACGTCCAGCAGACTGTTGTCCTCACCCTCCACAAAAGGCGCATCGACGCTCACGTGGCGTCCCGAAACCCTGAGTGTGTCGGCAATCTTGTCCTTGGGAATATCTATCAGCTCGGCAAGTTCGTCAGTTGACGGCTGGCGTTCATTCTCCTGCTCGAAGCGGACCAGAGCCTTGTTGATTTTGTTGAGTGATCCGACCTGATTGAGAGGCAGCCTGACTATACGGCTCTGCTCTGCAAGTGCCTGGAGTATCGACTGGCGTATCCACCATACAGCATAGGAGATAAACTTGAAACCCCGGGTCTCGTCGAATTTCTCGGCAGCCTTGATGAGCCCGAGATTCCCCTCGTTGATAAGGTCGGGAAGACTGAGTCCCTGATTCTGGTATTGCTTGGCCACGGAAACGACAAAACGGAGATTGGCTCTGGTGAGTTTCTCGAGTGCCTCCTGGTCACCCTTGCGGATTCTTTGTGCAAGTTCCACCTCCTCCTCGGGACTGACCAGTTCCTCACGGCCAATCTCCTGCAGGTATTTGTCCAAAGAGGCACTCTCCCTGTTGGTGATGGATTTTGTAATTTTAAGTTGTCTCATATTCAGCTGTTTATCCTTAATAATGCATAAGCGAAAGTCATAAATAACAGGCATAAGTGAAACGAACAATCGCGGTCGGACAGACTCCGGCCGCGACGTAGGAATCGTTCGCTGGCTTATGTCAGTTTATTTCCCGAAGGCGAAATATGCAGGTCTGCCGCTCCGGGTAATACCCTCGATGTAAACCGCACGCTTTGCCTTCTTGGCTATGTCAATTACTTCCTGTGGATTGCCCACAGTCTGATCGTTCACGAAGCAGATGATGACTCCTTCTTCGGCCCCGGCATCCGCCATCTTGCCGTTCCCTACAGATACAATCTCCACTCCCTTCTTGAGTCCGAGAGAGTTGAGTGTCGCCTTGTCGGCCTCGCGGAGAACAGCCCCATAGAAAGAAACGGAACCGTCTTCGGAAACCGTGCCCGTATCTTCGGAGCTGACACCCTGGAAGATAACCGTAAGTTCCTTGGTCTCGTCACCGCGGATAATCTTGAGGACTGCCTTATCTCCGGGATGATAGTTGTTGACCTTCTCTTGAACGGCTGCAGCATTCTTCAATACGAAACCATCTATCGCAATGAGAATGTCTCCTTTCTTCACTCCGGCCTTGTCTGCCGCACTACCCTTGACTACTTCGTCTATATATACGCCATCAAGAGAAGAAAGTTTCATTTTGTTGATATCGATTCCATACTCCTTGAGAGATTCCTCGTTTCTGGCAGCGACATCGAGATTTATCATCGAGATGCCCAGCAGGGCGCGCTTTACAGAACCGAAGTCTATGATGTCGGACACCACCTTGCTGACAATATTGGACGGAATGGCAAATGAATATCCGGCATAGGATCCGGTAGTGGAAATGATTGCAGTGTTGATTCCGACCAGCTGGCCTTCCTTGTTGACAAGGGCACCTCCGGAGTTGCCGGGATTTACAGCGGCATCGGTCTGAAGGAAGGATTCCACTTTCACCTGACGTTGCTCGCGTTCATTCGTGCGCTCGCTCGGCATATGACGTCCTTTGGCGCTGATAATTCCAGCCGTGATGGTGGACTGGAGCTCCCGACCGAGAGGACTGCCTATCGCAAGCACCCATTCACCGAGTCTCACTTTGTCCGAATCGGCAAAGCTTACGGCAGGTAGCCCGGAAGCGTCAATCTTGATAAGAGCCACGTCCGTTGCAGAATCTGTTCCCACTACGGTGGCGTCATAGGTCTTGTTGTTGTTGAGCGTGACCTTGACTGATGATGCATTGTCCACCACGTGGCTGTTCGTCACTATATATCCGTCCGAACGGATTATGACACCGGATCCGCTGCCACGCTGCTCACGGTACTGTTGCTGAGGATCGCCGTAACCGTCACCGAAAAAGAAGCGGTAGAACGGATCTATTGTCTGATAACGCTGTCTGGACCTTACGGTCACCTCGACATAGACCACCGCCTCGACGGCAGTTTCTGCTGCGTATGTGAAATCCGGATAGTCCGAGAGTGACAAATTGACAGTTTTGACAACTTTCCCGTCAGAGTTGACTGAAGACTGAGGTTCGGGTCTGTCCGCCGATTTCACGACGGCATACGCGGTGAGCCCGCTCAGAGCCACCGACAGAAGAACGATAATTAAACCTTTTTTCATAACTTGATTGAGTTAGTGTTCAGAATTCTTCAAAAAGTCAAATTATGTGCCAGTATTTATGGAATAATAGTTAAATTTGCTGATACCACAATTAAATGACTTATATGTTTTTTTCTGTTTCAAGCTATGAACTGCTCAAGGGGATTCAGAACGTTTCGAAGGCAATACCGGCCAAGACAGCTCTCCCCATTCTCGAAAATTTCCTCTTCGAACTCAAGGAGGACAAACTGACAATCACTGCATCCGACCAGGAACTTACGCTGCGCACTTCAGTGAGGGTGGACAGCACCAGGGAGGAAGGAAGTATGGCGGTGCCGGCCAGACAGATGTCGGATCTGCTCAAGGAGCTCCCAGACCAACCGATAGAGATAAAGACAGGAGGCGAGAGCACTTTCGAATGCAGATGGTCCAACGGCAATTCAAAACTGCCCTATTTCCCGGCCTCGGATTACCCGGAAATCAAAGGTGCCGGCGACGATGCTGTGTCTGTTTCTTTTCAGGCCAAAGTGCTCTCCGAAGGCATCAGCCGGACAATTTACGCCACGGCCGACGATGAGATGCGCCCCACGATGAACGGTATTTTCTTCGACATCAATCCGGGAGTCGTCACCCTCGTTGCATCCGATTCGCACAAACTGATATGTTATACCACCGACGGAATCAACGCCGATGCACCCGCTTCATTCATTCTTCACAAGAAAGCGGCATCAGTGGCAAAGTCGATTCTCGAAAAAGTCGATTCTGACGTATTTGTGCGATTCGACGCTTCAACAGTGGTATTCTCTTTCGACGACAATATGATGGTCTGCCGTCCCATAGTAGGCAAATATCCCAAATACCGCGATGTCATCCCGCAGAACAATTCCAACGTGCTCAGGATAGACCGCAGCCGATTCCTGAACACAATCAAACGAGTCTCAGTCTGCGCCAACAAGGCATCCAACCACATCAAGCTGGACCTTAATCCGGGCCAGATCGAAATCACGGCCCAGGACTTGGGATTCGCCTTGTCTGCATACGAGAAGATGGAATGCGATTACAACGGAGACAGCATAAGCATAGGTTTCAAGTCTTCGTTCCTCGTAGAGATTCTCGCCAACTTGAACTGCGAGACCGTTGTGATGAAGTTCGCCGATTCCAGAAAGGCTGCCCTGATAGTACCTTCTGAAGATGAGGCTGAGAGCAACAAGATATGCGGCATCCTTATGCCGATAATGGTTTCCTGAATCAGAGGCTGACGATGAAACTTGAACTCAAACGGCCCCTGCTTTTCTTCGATATCGAAAGCACAGGACTCAGCATCCCTGAGGACTCCATCATAGAGTTGAGCTTTGTAAAAGTGTTCCCGTCCGGAGAATCACTCGTCAAGACCTGGCAGGTGAAGCCCTGGGACTACGAGAGAAAATGCCAGAAACATATCTCTGAAGAAGCGTCGAAAGTAAACGGAATCACAGACGGAATGCTGACCGACAAACCACTCTTCTCCGACATAGTGGACGAGGTGGCTGAATGGCTCAGAGACAGCGATCTGGCAGGTTACAATTCCGCCCGTTTCGACCTTCCTATGCTGGCCGAAGAGATTGAACGGGTGAAATATCACCTCCGGAAACAGGTGGACGTGAACCTTCACGAGCCACTGATGGTGGACGTACTCAACATATACCACGCTATGGAGCCACGGAATCTCAAGGCTGCCTACCGCTTCTATTGCGGAGGAAAAGATTTCGAGAACGCCCACAGCGCTGAGGCGGACACCGTGGCTACCTATGAGGTTCTGAAGGGACAGTTGGATATGTACAAGGATGAAGACGGCAACGAGAAACGGCTCAAGAATGATGTCAATGCCCTTTCGTCTTTCGTAGGCAGGAAATATGTCGATTTCTCCGGGCATCTGATATACAACGATGCCGGCGATGTACTGATAAACTTCGGCAAGCACAAGGGGAAAACGGCCAGAGAAGTATTCCGTACGGAACGCTCATACTTTTCCTGGGTGCAGAACGGATCTTTCACGCTTGACACCAAAGCTCAGTTCGCCAGACTCGAGGAACAGTTCAACCGTGAGAAACTGGCGGAGAAATTCAACAGCGGCAAATTGTTTTGAACATCATCATCAGGACATATAGCGGCAGAACGGTCACCAGACCGGACACCAGTTGGAAGTGCAACGACGATGCATCTTACCTTCCAGAATTCGTAAACAGTGTCAGTTACACTCCAGTGGTCATCGCCCGCGTGTGCAAGGCGGGCAGGAGCGTGGCCTTGAAATTCGCCGGAAGATACTGGGATAAAATCGGTTACGGTGTCCTGTTGTATGCAGAGAATCTGATAGACGGATCGGACGAAGGCTACGCCAGCGCTTCCTGTCTTGACCACAGTTCATTCCTGAGCTTGCCTGACTTCGGAAAAGACGAAGATCAGGGCGAATTCCGCCTGCTCAAAGATGGGCGGGAAATTTTCCGCTTCGCTGAAGATCTTGTTCCGATATTGGACAAAGCGGTGAGCGAAACAAGTTTATCCTGCTATCTGAGAACCGGTGATTTCGTAATTGCGGAACTTGCGCCACGTTCAGCTTTGACGGAAAAAGCTGATGGGAGATGCACCGTGGAAGCCGTTACCGGACAATCGTCGCTACTGTCCTTCAAACTGGTTCTGGACTGAAGGAGCCCGAAGCGGTCAATTCCGTGAGTGAGCATTCCTGCTCGCGAACATAGAATCCGAACCGGCTTGTACCACAGAGCCTATTAACATCCAGTCAGACCACTTATTTCCAAGTCTGGTTTCTTGAACAGCATATTCCAAGTCAAGAACTCTGGGATAGGGATAGGGATTCTCCGGTATCTCGAACTGAATGAAAAAAGATTCACTCTTGTCGCCCATTAGTCCGTAAATAAGATACGAAAATAATTCCGGCCGAGGCGGCACGGAAAAGTGGTCATAATCGACAAGGAAACTGCCGTAAACCGCATGGTCCAATTGACAGCTGTATAGTTCCTTGCCCAGATGCATCAAACGGGTGCTGAACGCGTGGCAGTCATATACGGAAAGAAGACTCTTTGTCGACGTCGAATATTGAAAGGGTACGTACAAATAATGCTTGCGGGATGGAAAAGTATCCAACGATGAAGGACAGGCATCAGTATGATTCCGGTTATAAAAAAACAATGTCTCTTCTGTCGACAGGGAATCAGCAGAACGGATTGCAGAAAGAGAGCTGCTGAAATCGGGATACATATCATACTTCCGACAGGAAAAAGACACCAGAACCACAATCACCAACGACAAAAGTATCGCCCGTGAACGATTATCGGGACTCTCGTTTGTTCTGTACCGATTGTCTTTGCGAATGTGAGGGATGAACTGTCGCATCAATTTGTCTATCAGGAATTTACCCTTTTGCCCTTCAGTCATCGTTTCATTTTTCATTGTTCATCAGTATTGATATTGTTCTTTCGAGTTCGGCGATCCGCTTGTCGAATTAGAACGGGATTTCTGGACCGTAATATGCAGGCTTTTCGTTAAGTAAAGGGAAAAAAATAAGTTGGTAAAGATT
>DCIN01000069.1 GCA_002315815.1 Bacteroidales bacterium UBA1725
CAGTCCATTCTCGGAGCTCTGGTGACTCTGGGGCAGAAAGGACTCACGATAGACTGCCAGGGAAACTGGGGCAACATTCTTACCGGTGACTCCAACGCCGCTCCCCGATATATCGAGGCCAGACTCAGCAAGTTTGCCAAGGACGTTGTTTTCGACTACAAGATAACCCACACGATGAGCAGTTACGACGGCCGCAATCAGGAGCCGACGGAACTTCCTGTCCGTTTCCCCCTCCTGCTTGCCCAGGGGACTGAAGGAATTGGCGTGGGAATGTCGTCCAAGATTCTTCCGCACAATTTCAACGAACTTCTGGATGCTTCGGTGGCCATTATCGAAGGCAAACCCTGGAGCATTTACCCGGACTTCCCTACCGGTGGCTTCGCCGACTGCAGCAAATATCTGGACGGCAAGCGCGGCGGCAGCGTGAAAGTGAGGGCGAAAATCGAAAAAATAGACAAAAATACTGTAGCGATAACCGAAATACCCTACGGAAGATATACCCGCGACCTCATAGATTCAATACTCAAGGCAAAGGACAAGGGGAAGATAAAAATCAAGAAGATAGAGGATATGACCACAGAGAAGGTCAATATTCTCATCCACCTTCCGAACGATGTGTCGCCCGACAAGACCATCGACGCCCTGTACGCATTCACTGACTGCGAATGCAACATAGCCCCGAACGCCTGTGTCATAAGGGACAACAAACCTCAGTTCCTGTCTGTACGCGACATTCTGGAATACAGCACCTACCACACAAGAGACCTGCTGATGCAGCAGCTCCGGATACGTATGGACGAACTTGAGAGGGACTGGCATTACACCTCTCTCGAGAGGATATTCTTCGAGAATCAGGTGTACAAGCTTCTGGAACAGAACCAGAGCAGCTGGGAGGAGCAGAAGCAGGACATTCTGGCCAGGATGAAGACCTACGAGGATATGCTCCGCCAGAAAATTACTATGGACGACATAGACAAACTCGTGGAGAAGCCCGTACGCAAGATTTCCCGCTTCGATACCAAGGTCCTTGACCTCAAGATACTTGAGATAGAAAAAGAGATGAATCAGGTTCAGGACAATATCGACCATATCGACAGATACACGGTAACCTGGTTCAAGGGACTCAAGAAGAAATACGGCAAGGATTTCCCACGTCTGACGGAACTCACCGGATTCGAGACCATCTCGGCCACGAAGGTCGTGAACAACAACGCAAAACTGTATGCGAATCTGGCAGAAGGTTTCGTGGGCATAGGTCTCAAGAAGGACGACGGCGGAGAATACGTCTGCGAATGTTCCGACCTTTCCGAAGTGCTCGTGATACGCAAGGACGGAAAGTACACCATCACCAAGGTTGAGCAAAAAGCCTTCTTCGGGAAGGACCTGCTGTATGCAGGTCTCTTCAACAGAGGTGACACCCGTTCCATATACAATGTCATCTACCGTGAAGGCAAGACCTCAATCTACTACGCCAAACGTTTCGCGGTAATGTCTGTCACCAGAGACAAGGAATATGACATAACAACGGGAGAGCCCGGCTCAAAGATAATGTGGTTCACCGCCAACGGAAACGGAGAAGCCGAGACCGTGCGGATACAGTTCAAGCCAAAGGCCAAGCTCAAGAAACCCTCCATAGAGTACGATTTCTCCACCTTGGCCATCAAGAGCAAGACTGCACGAGGCAACCTCGTGACCAAGAACGAGATTCATCGTATCACGCTAAGGAGCAAGGGCGTGAGCACCATATCCGGGAAAGACATCTGGTATGACCCCGATATCCAGAAACTGAACGAGGACGGTCACGGGCAGTACCTTGGTCAATTCGAAGAGGGAGACAAGGTCCTCGCAGTCTTCAAGAACGGCAGCTTCTACACAACCTCGTTCGACCTGGTCAACAGATATCAGGGTGACGTGCTGGCTATAGAGAAGTTCGACTCCGGAAGAACATACACTGCACTGTACTTCGACGGAGCGTCCAAATCATTCTATGTCAAGAGGTTCTCATTCGTAGTAAGCGACAACAATCCCCAAAGTTTCATTTCCGAAGGAGCCAAGTCCCGTCTGATTGGCTTGAGTTCAGACAAATATCCCCAGTACGAGGTCAGCTGGATGATTGAGGACAAACCCGCCGAACTCTATGATGCCGAACAGTGGATAGGCAAGAAAGGCTTCGCTGCCAAGGGAAAGAAATGCGTGGACCGTGGAGAAGTGAAGAGTGTTCGTTTCGTCGAGCCTCTAGTCAAGGAGGAGTCTGGCGAAGAAACGGACGCTGTTCCCGAAATCAATGACGTCATTCCGGAGAACGGAGTGACTGACCAGAACGGAACAACCGCACGGAATGAGTCTCTTGTTCAGAACGGAACAACCGCCCGGAACGAGTCGGGTTTTTCGGATAACGGCGAAGTTCCGGAAGCAGACATTATTGCAGAAACTATTGTCGAACCCACACTTTTCTGATGATTGTCAGTCTCACAGGTTTTATGGGAAGCGGAAAAAGCAGCGTAGGCAGAAAACTGTCCACACTGCTTTCATTCCCTTTCGTTGATTTGGACGAATACATAGAGCATAAAATAGGCAGGAGTATCCCTGAAATTTTCTCCGAAGGAGAGGAATACTTCAGAGCCGTGGAGGCTGAAGCCGTCAGAGACCTTGTGACTATGAGGCAGATAACTGGAGAAGACCTGGTCCTGGCACTCGGCGGAGGCACTTTTACCATAGGACCGATACGTGATCTCCTGTTGTCGGAAAGTGTCTGCATCCATCTCCGTACCAGTCTGGAAACCTGTATGGCCAGAATCCCCGATCCATCAAGCCGCCCGTTGCTTATGGCTTCATCTCCTGAAAGCCGGCTTGCAGAGCTTTATGCTTCACGTCTCCCCCTATACACAAAGGCTGAAATCAACATAGACACTGACGGGCTGACCATTTCAGAAGTCGCTTCAGAAGCAGCTTCAGCTATTGCATCCTGTAGCAGACAATAGAGTCATTCTTTGTCAGAGCGAACAGCCTTTCTCCTTTCCAATCGATATCAAATGTCGATATGGGTTCCGGCAGATTGTACCTTCTGACAGGATTCCCTTCAAGGTCATACAGCAGAAGAGCCGAAATGGCACCATTCTCGTTCGTCATACCTGCCATTATTCCGTCAGTGCCGACACGGAGTGTGTAGAAACAAGTTCTCGCGTCATCCTCAAAAGGCCCCTTAACGTGAGCAAGCAACTCAAAGTCAGACGAGTAGATATCAAGGTACGGGTAAGACATACCTGCAGTCACAATCAGATTCTTCTCAGGTGAAACCTCAAGAAGACACTGCATTTTCAGATTACCAAGTGGGTTATTCTTCATCTCCTCGTACACGGAAGGAAAAGGTACCGAACGTATTTCCGTCCCCGACTTGTCAGTGAGCAGGAATCTTTCGGGACGACCTATAGGAAGGAACAGGAAATTGTCGCCAAGACTTCTCACACGCATAAAGGGGGGAAACTGCTTTTTGTCCACTATTTCGAAGCCGCCGTCTGCATAGGATAGACAAAGCACTCTGGAGTCAGCAGTGCCGCTGCACAGATAATACTCTGTGTCAGATACTTTAAACAAATCCCAACACATAATCGCCTCGATCGGACCCCTTCCGCGAAAAACGAGTCTGCTGCAGTTTGCAGCCTCCAAATCAACTGTACGCAGAACCTGCCCGGTCTGGTTTCCTCCCACCAACAAGCGATTGCCACCACAATACAGAATTCTGGAAGCACCCACAGTATCTATGACAGTGCGAAGATTTTCAATTTCAACAAGAGAACCTTCTCCAAACGTACCCGGTTCAGGGCTGTTCACACAGGATGGCAGAAAAAAAGCCGGAAGGAATAACAGAGGCAAAAGACGCCTGAAACTTTGAATGCTAATCATCACTTTTTACTAAAATTGGTTGTTCAATTACCTGTTGTAAATTTCACTGATACCGGCTTGAGTCCGGGGCAGGTAGCTGTGAACATAATTTCAGAAGCTTCGGTTCCTGCTCTGAGAATTGCGAGCATACTTCCGTTGAAAAGCATCTGGCTGTCGGTGACGTTCAACTCGTCGGAATTGATGTTTCCGTTGCCGACAGCAGCTATTGTTGCATCGCCGCTGACGCTGCATTTCACCTCTCCCGCAGCTGTCTTGACCCGGCGGCCCCTGCTGTCCACTGCAATTACGCGAATGTGCTGAAGATCCTGCCCGTCCGCCTTCCAATCGGCATTGTCGCTCTCTATGACAAGACTGACTGCCTTGCCCGTAGTCTCAATCTTGTGGCGGGCCACTTCCCTGCCGCCTGTCCTTGCAATGGCCAGGATGTTGCCGGCTTTATATTCAACTTCCTGCCAGAGAATCTGATTGCGCAGCCTGGGATCGGCGGTGTTGTTCTTCTTTACGCCAAGGCTCTTCCCATTGACCAGAAGTTCCACTTCTTCGGCATTGGTGTATGTGATAATCTCGAGCTTTTCACCCGGAGTGCGGTTCCAGTGGTCGGATTGGCCGTCATTCCCTGTCTGAACACCATTCCACATCTGGTTGCCGCGGGATTCAGTCACCGCTATGTGAACCAGCGGCTCATTTGAATAGAAGGACTTCATATAAAACGCCTTGGGCTTGGGTTCGAGAGAGATGTCAATCACACCTTGAGCCCATCCTTTTGCTGGCCATCCCTGTGATTCTCCGAGATAATCGATTGCACCCCAGTATGCAAGTCCTATGACCTTGTCGAGTTCCATCCCGAAATAGTTCTCCCCCATTGCTGAAATAGAAGCTTCGCTCTGATAGAAGGTCATCCAGGGGAATTTCTGCCCGTCTCCGGGGAAATACATATAGCGATAATTGTATGACTGGACATCTGTCACCATTGCCAGGTCGCAGGGCAGGTCATTGGTCTCCCAGTTGCGATAGCGGGGATGCATTGCCACAGTGACCTTGCGAGTAGGATCATAGCGCTGGACAACAGTCTTCATCAGCTTGTACTGAGTTACACCGAAATCATTGAATGGCTGATTGTTAAGTTGTTGAAGCTCATTGCCCAGACTCCACATTATCACACAGGGGTGGTTTCGGTCCCTACGTACCCATTCGGTGACATCGTCAATCCAAAGGTCCTGGAAACGGACGCGCCCGGCTCCTGCATACTGGTCATTCCATTTGTCATAGAGTTCATCGACAACGAGAATGCCGTATTTGTCACAGAGGTCGAGGAAATCTTCGGAATAAGGATTGTGTGATGAACGTATATGGTTCATTCCAAATTCCTTAACAAGCTTTATTCTTTTTTCAATGGCCCTCGGATATGCGGCCGCTCCAAGAGCTCCGAGATCGTGATGGTTGGCATAACCCTTCAGTAGGACTTTCTCTCCATTGAGCAGGAAACCGCGGTTGGGTACGAATTCTACGGTACGCACACCGAAATGCTTGGTCACAGCGTCAGCCACGCTACCGTCCGGACGGAGAAGCTCGATTTTAGCCAGATAGAGATTGGGATGTTCACAATCCCAGAGTCGTGGATTGTGCAAAGTAATGGAAGGAATCTGGAATTCCTGGGTGATGTAGTTGCGGTTGCGCGGGAACTTATAGGTCGAATCGCTCACGGCATTTCCTTCTGAATCGGTGATTGCCACGTGCAATTTCACTTCTCTTACAGGGCCTGTGGTGGACAGTTCTGCGGATATGCTGACACGGCTGTTGTCTGTAGTGCTGATATTGAGCGGATGACGCACGAAATAGTAATTTGGATCTGTAGCAATGAGGCTTACACCTCGGAACAGACCGCCCCCAGTGTACCAGCGGGACATTCTTGGCTCACCGGTTTCCGCCCTCACAGCAATGGTGTTGGCCTCATCGAACTTGAGTTTGTCGGTCACATCTATCTCAAAGCCGAGATAACCGTAGTCAGTGCTTCCAACAAGTTCTCCGTTGAGGTATATGTCGCCGACGTACATTATGCCCTCGAAATTCAGAAGCAGGCGTTTTCCCTTGAGTTCCCTGGACGGAGTGAAAGCTTTGACATACCAGCCTTCACCCATCTCCTTGAATCCCCGGGCCGACAGACGGCTCTTGATATTGGCTGAAATATCTGTGAGATCGCCTTTCTCTGAAGCATCAGGCGAAACCCACGGCTGTTCTATCTGAAAATCGTGGGGAATGTTTATCTTCCTCCATCCCCTGTCCTCCGTCGCCAAAGCAAGGGTTGTCGAAGCAGGGGTTGTCAAAGCAAGGGTTGTCGAGGGTTCGGGCACTCCCGGTCTGAACATCCAGTCCCTGTTAAGGGACAAAGTGTCGCGTTGGGCATTTGCAGAAAGCAACGGTGCGCAAAGAAGCGCAATGACAAGATACTTCTTCTTCATATTGTGCGATAAACTGATTGTTCCAAAATATTGTGGAGTGAACTACCCAAAAGCTAAAGA
>DCIN01000002.1 GCA_002315815.1 Bacteroidales bacterium UBA1725
TCTTTACCAACTTATTTTTTTCTCTTCACTAAATGACTGTGCTGTCACGTGCAAAATGGACTGGGCAACCGATAATCAAGACAACATCCACTTCATCACATCGTCACCTAAGCTATTGTCTGAAGGATGCTCTTTCGCTTCGCCTACTATTTTATTATCTTCGCAACAGAAAAATACAGTATGAAAATCGTTTTCCTTGATGCAGCGACTTTGGGCGAAACATCGCTGGCTCCCATTGAAGAACTGGGAGAGCTCGTGAAATATCCAACATCCTCTCCGGAGGAAGCCCTTAAAAGAGTATCTGAGGCCGAAGTCCTCATAATCAACAAAGTAAAAGTGACCGACTCTCTGATGGAGGCGGCACCAAAGCTCAAACTCATCTGCGAAGCTGCAACAGGCGTGAACAATATAGATCTGGAGGCTGCGGAGAGAAGGGGTATCCCTGTGAAAAACGTAGTTTCATATTCCACGGATTCGGTTGTACAGGTCACATTCACGCACATTCTGAACCTTCTCTGCCGGCCGGAGGCGTTCGATGCCGAAATCAAGGATGGAAGATACTCGGCCAGCGGGCTCTTCACCGATGTCTCAGACCCATTCGAGGAACTTGCCGGGAGCACAATAGGAATCATCGGGATGGGGGCAATAGGCAGCAGGGTGGCTCTTGTGGCCCGGGCATTCGGGATGAAGGTCATTTATTATTCCACTTCGGGGACATCCCACTGCACAGATTACCCAAGCGTGAGTCTGGATGAATTGCTTAGAACATCGGACATAGTGAGCATACACTCGCCCCTCAACTCCCGTACAGCCGGTCTGATAGGCAAAGCGGAACTAGAAATGATGAAGCCTTCCGCCATACTCGTGAACGTTGCCCGGGGAGGCATAGTCGATGAAAAGGCCCTCTCCGATGCAGTTGGGAACGGTATTATAGCCGGAGCGGCAGTAGATGTGTTCACGACGGAACCTCTGCCCTCAGACCACCCGTTCCTGCATTGTTCCAGACCCGAAAGACTGAAACTGAGTCCTCACATTGCCTGGGCAAGCAAAAATGCCCTGGACCGTCTGGTCAAGGGCATTGCAGAGAATATCAAGTGTGTCTCCAATTGAATCACTGACTGATTCACTGATTGATTCACTGATTGATTCACTGATTGAATCACTGATTGAATCAATACTTGTTCAGGGGAACTCCGGCCGTCATCTGATGCACTTTGGACCGCACGGAGGCGAGAACCGCCTTGTGCTCTTCAAGTTCGCAGATCTGAGCGTCTGTGGGTTGCTCGTCCTTCTTGAGCGAAAGGGCAGCGGCGTGCTTGGAACAGGAAGTAAGCACCTGGTCAATGAGGTTGACAATATCGACCATATCCTTTTCAACAAAACCACGGGAAGTGACGGCGGGTGTACCGATACGGAAGCCCGAGGTCTGGAACGCGCTTCGCGTATCAAAAGGCACCATATTCTTATTGAGAGTGATGTCCGCCTTGACAAGCTGAGTTTCGGCAATACGGCCGGTAACATCCTCAAATTTACCCCGTAAGTCTATAAGCATCAAATGATTGTCAGTTCCTCCGCTCACAACCTTGTAGCCGAGTTTGAGGAATTGTGCACACATAGCCTGTGCATTGGCAATGACCTGCTTCTGATAATCGACATACTCCGGCTGCTGTGCCTCGAAGAAAGCTACAGCCTTGGCGGCTATGACGTGCTCAAGAGGACCGCCCTGAACACCGGGAAATACGCTGGAATCCAGAATCTGGCTCATCTTCTTGACAACACCCTTAGGTGTGGTGCGGCCCTGAGGGTCATCGAAATCCTTGCCAATGAGGATGACACCACCACGAGGTCCACGGAGAGTCTTGTGAGTGGTGGAAGTGACTATATGGGCATACTGAACGGGGTTCTTGAGCAGTCCGGCAGCAATCATTCCGGCGGTATGTGCCATATCAATCCACAGAATCGCCCCGACCTTATCGGCAATCACGCGCATCCGTTCATAATCCCACTCGCGTGAGTATGCGGATGCACCTCCTATGATGAGTTTTGGACGGCACTCGAGTGCGAGCTTCTCCATATTGTCATAATCCACGAGACCCGTCTCAGGGTCGAGTCCGTAAGCCACTGCATTATAAAGGATTCCGGAAGCGTTGACCGGCGAACCGTGGGAGAGGTGACCTCCCTGACTGAGATCAAGGCCCATAAATGTGTCACCGGGCTTGAGTATCGCCATTATCACAGCCATATTGGCCTGAGCACCGGAATGTGGCTGAACGTTCGCCCACTCCGCTCCATAGATAGCCTTGAGACGGTCTATCGCAAGTTGTTCAATCTGATCCACCACCTCGCAACCTCCGTAATAACGATGTCCGGGGTAGCCTTCGGCATACTTGTTGGTGCAGACTGAACCCATAGCCTTGAGTACATTGTCGGTTACATAGTTCTCAGAGGCAATCAGTTCCAGACCTGCTCTCTGTCTCTCCTCCTCCTTGCGGACAAGGTCGAAAAGTTGTAAATCCTGTCTCATTGTTTATGTTTTAGCGTGCAAATATAACATTTTTCCATACCTTTGTGAAGATGGAAGACCGAAAGTTATCAAATCTGGAACTGGGGAGAATCACTCCCGAAGAATATATCCTCCAGCCCGATTCCGGTATTGTAGTGATACTTGACAACATACGCAGCGCACACAATGTGGGAAGCATTTTCAGAAGTGCCGATGCATTCGGGGTGGACAAAATATGGCTTTGCGGAATCTGTGCCTGCCCGCCGTCGGCTGAGATACACAAGTCGGCTCTCGGAGCTGAGAACAGTGTTCCCTGGGAATATTCTTCCGATACTCTTTCCGTTCTGGATAATCTGAAAACTGACGGATACACGGTCCTGAGTGTGGAGCAGACTCAAAAGGCTCTTGAGCTCCAGGACTTTGCGCCGGCCAAGTGTGGCAGATACGCACTTGTGTTCGGGAACGAGGTCGATGGAGTGCAGCAGAGCGTCGTCAATGCTTCCGATGGTGCTCTTGTCATTCCTCAGTTCGGCACCAAACACTCCTTGAACGTCTCCGTGAGCGCAGGCCTGGTGCTCTGGCATCTAACAGCATTCAGACTAACAGGCGAAAATAAAGCAAACACGAGCCAATCTGCTGACTGATAACCTTTTAATACTATATGGACAATAACACCACTTCGAAGAATACGAAAAATACAAAAAATACGAAGAAGAATAATAATACGAAGAAGAAATCCGCCAAAATTGCAAAACACCCCGCATTGAGCAATCTGTATCGCCCGGACGGAATGTCTCTTCAGGAATGGCAACTGGCACTACGCAAACAGCAGGCGGAGAAAGAGAGCTTCGGCATAAGAGAAGTGGGATGCGGAGAATTCAGGGCATACAACTCATTGAGCCGCAACGAGTACAAGGTAGTATACCGGGGCAGGAGAAGTATCTGGAACTACTGCTCCTGTCTCGATTTCAAGACTTCACAGCTTGGCAGCTGCAAGCATCTGGAGGCTGTGAAGGTATGGATTCGCAAAAATCATCGGAAAATCTGCACAGACAATCCGGCCTACACTTCAGTATATGTTGACTACAAGGGGGGTCGGAACATCAAAATCCGCATTGGATCAAACGAGGAAGCTGCTATGAAAAAACTGGCAGCCGGATATTTTGCGGAAGACGGCATCATCAGGGATGATGCATATAACAGATTCGACACCTTCCTTGCAGCAGCAAAGAATCTGGATGAGACGTTCAGATGTTATGACGATGCTCTGGACATAATACTCGGGCGAAGAGAGAGAACATTACGGGAGCAAATACTGGAGGGCAAATATCCGGATTCGGTTCTGGACAAGTTGCTCAGTGTAAAACTGTTTCCGTACCAGAAAGAGGGGGTGCGTTTCGCCGTCAAAGCGGGAAAGTCGATAATTGCCGACGAAATGGGTCTTGGAAAGACAGTCCAAGCAATAGCGGCATCTGAGATTTTTCTGCGCGAAGGGCTTGCCAGCAACATTCTGGTAGTTTGCCCTACATCACTGAAATATCAGTGGAAGAAAGAGATAGAACGTTTTACCGGAAGTACTGACCAGGAGGGTAAAGCCAGAGTGACAATAGTCGAGGGCAATCCTCTCCAGCGGGAGAAACTGTATAATGACGATGCTACATACAAGATAGTCTCGTACCACTCGATGTGCAACGACGTCAGACGTTTGGGCCGACTCACAACTGACGCGCTGGTGATGGACGAAATCCAGCGTCTGAAAAATTGGGACACCTTGATATCCAAGGCGGCGAGGAAAATAGAATCGAAATATTCGGTGCTTCTGTCAGGCACTCCCCTGGAAAACAAGTTGGAAGAACTCTATGCCAATATTGAGCTTGTGGATCAGTTCTGTCTCGGACCATACTATCTGTTCCGCAACAATCATATACTCACCAATCCGCTAACCGGAGGAATTGCGGGGTACAAGAACCTCAACTCGGTGGGCGAGCAGATAAGCGACCGACTGATACGAAGGACCAAGAAAGGAGTACGCCTCCAGCTTCCGAAACGCAGCGATCAGTTCATACTGGTACCTATGACCAAGGAACAGGCGGCTATGCATACCGAATTCAGGTGGGACCTCACAATCATACTGAACAAATATGAGAGATTCCATTTCATAACAGAAGCCGACCGCAAGAGGATAATGCTTTTGCTCTCCCAGATGCGAATGGTTTCGGACAGCACATTCATTCTGGATCCAAATCCCGACACTCGTCACGACATCAAGGTTGACGAAGTGATGAACCTGTTGGACAATATCTTCGCCAACGGAGACGAGAAAGTGGTCATTTTCAGTGAATGGGAGAGGATGACACGACTCGTGGCCATTGAACTGGACAAACGCGGAATCCGATATGAATACTTCAACGGCAGCGTTCCCGCAAAGCAACGCGGACAAATGGTTGACAATTTCAACACTTTGTCCGAAAGCAGGGTTTTCATCTCTACAGATGCCGGATCCACAGGTCTTAACCTGCAAGTTGCCGGGACTCTGATAAACCTCGACCTGCCCTGGAATCCCGCAGTTCTGGAACAACGTATTTCCAGAATATACCGTCTCGGACAAGATAAACCAGTGCAGATTCTCAATCTCGTATCCAAGGACTCGTTCGAAGAAGGAATGATACAGCGGCTCAATTTCAAGGCCTCAATGTCGGAGGGGGTGCTGGACGGTGGCGCTGACACCATTTTTGTGGACGAAAACAAGTTCAAGGCTCTCATCAACGAAATAAATGGGGTGATGGCGGAAACCGGAGACAATACGGCAAATGATTATACTGACGAGGAATCCGAAACACCTGCCGACAAGAAGAGGGACCTTTCCCAAGAACTTGCACAAGACATCCAGGATTTTTCTGAGTCCCCTGTATCTCCGGATACCTGCAGCAAGGAGCAGTCAGCAGACTCATCCGCTGCATTGTCAGCAATACCAGAAGCAGAAGCAAAAGCAACACCAACAGCTACAAATACAACTACAACTACTACTACAACAGCGGTCACTCAAACTGCACAAACAACATCGGCGGACCAGACTGTCCCAACTGCTTCGGCGGCATCGGCTTCAGCATCAGCATCGGCACCAGCACCAGCATCGGCATCGGCATCGGCATCAGCACCAGCATCAGCATCAGCATCAGCATCAGGAAATCCTCAACAGCTCATAGGATTGGGAGTATCGTTCCTCAGCGGCCTTACTGAAGTTTTGAAGTCTCCCGAAGCGACCAAAGAACTTGTCGACAATCTGGTGGAGACCGACGACACGACAGGAAAGACAAGCATCAGAATTCCGGTTCCGGACAAAGAAACTGTGCAGGAGGTGTTCACACTGTTCCAGAAGCTGTTCGCCAAATAGGAGACCATTTCCTTCTTGTCGGGCCTCTTAAGGACAACAGATGCACCAAGAATAGCCGCCATAGTCCTCTGCCCAGACCGTTTCCATAGACGGTTCAAGCTGTCAATCAATAGACGGTTCAAACTGTCAATCAGCGGAAATTCTTCCTTGTGAACTTCCAATCCCGACAGAAAGCCTTCCCGTATTCGTCGCTGAGGAACATTGCAGACTCCTCAATCCTTCCTTTCAGCTGCCAGTCGAGCCATTTCCCGACGACGACTGCATAGCGGCCACCGTTCTTCTCGTAGTATGTGCCGTGATGGCCGTCGAGGGTGGAGATTTTAGCAACGGGGACATCCGGAGAAATTTGCTCATAGTCCATATTGGCGTTACCGTATGCGATGTCGGCCTCTCCCCCGTTGAGGTACAACATTGGAGTGTGAAGATTATTCAGACTTTCGCGGGAGGCCCCGCTCATAGACATCTCACCCATTCCGGAGTTGAGAATCAGACAGGTTTTGATACGCGGGTCATAGGCAACTGCAAGTACCTGAGCCCCACCGCAAGACTGCCCCATCGCCGCAATCTTGTCAAGATCAATCAGATGATAATATTCGCTGGCGGGATCCGATGCCTGTGCTGAAATCCAGTCCACGGCTTCGAGCAGCTGCTTTGCATAGGTATGGAAAGCTGGAGCCGGGGCAGGAGCTGCACTCTTCTTTCTGGACATCTTCTTCATCTCAGCCTGAAGTTTCTCTCTGGCAGCCTCTCTTTCAGCCTGCTGCGCCGCTATCTCTTCGGGAGTATAGGGCAACACCTGTTCCCCGTTTCCCATAATAACGACTGGCTTGGTGTCAATTCCGCCTTTCACCACTCCCCTCCATTGAGCATAGAACATCTCGTCAGTGTATTCCTCGTAGGGTCCGATGGCTATGAGGAGGTATCCCTTCGACGCCGTTTCGCTTAGCAGACGGCTCATCTCCAGACTGCTGTTGGCGCAGGCTCCGTTAGCATAGACCACAACCGGAATCTTGCCATTGGTGTTCACATATTCATTGAGATTGGCAGGCCTGTAGATGACGTGTGAAGGAAGGCTTGCATCTCCCACAGCCACAGACTTGTAAGGACCGGTACCTCCATTCTCGATGACCTGGGACTGGCTGGGCTGGGCTGAACATACGCACAGGCTTGAGCTGACTGCGAGCGCTAACGCAAACGTAATTGCGAATGATATGGCAATCTTTGCTTGAAATGAGTTGTCGGTACTTTTTCTCATAATGTCATTTATTAACTTTTGTGTCAATGTGAACTGAGTGAATCCCAACTGAAGTGTTGTTTCAACACAGATGTTGTTTCAATACAGATGTTGTTTCAATACAGTATTGGAAACAGTGAGATTACCTCGCGTAAACGGCGGTATTGGAGGGCTCGATATCCTTGAGGTCAGGAATATAATCGCCTACAAGTTCCTGCATCATAATTGCCTCAAGATTCCACTGAGCCATATCATTGGTGCCTACGCGACCATCCTCGAAACCTGGAACGAGAGCGTCAGACCCCCCCACGGCATTGAAGCGGACTCTGGGTACCAGATTGCCTTTGTTGTCTATCACTCCGTCGAGCAGACGCTTCCAAGCCGTCTTGGCGCAATATTCGTCACCAAGTTTATATGCGGCGAAGCCAAGAATTCTCGGAAGATTCCAATGACCCCACCAATTCTTGTACTTTGCGTTCTCGGGCAAGTCGCGTATTGAGTCATTACGGGGGATTTCATACCACTTGGCATACTGTAAATACGTATCGGTGAAGGCTTTGTTGTTCACCTCGTCAAGAACCTCCATAAACATCTCAAGACTGCCCTGGATATTGGCCAGATGATTTTTGTTCGTAATCCACTCCGGATCTCCCTCATAGGTCAGTTTGAAGGTAGCAGGGTCATAGCCGTAGGGGCCTTGGCCTGTAAACAGACCGTTGGGGAGATTCGTAAGACAGTTCATTCCTGTATTGATTCTGTCCAGATACTGTTTGTCGCCTGTGCGTTCCCATTCGGTGAACCAGTTGCCCACAAGGGATGTCCAGTCGGGACCCCAGCGCAGACGAGTAGGCTGTGCTGTAGGGAACTGGTCGCGGGTCTGTGCCCTGACAAGGGGGTCGAAGGCGATGAATGCGTCATTGGCCAGCAGGGATTCGTGCATCAGATCCCCAAGACGGTCATCCACAAAGAGATAATAATAGTAGCGCTTCCACCAGGCCTGACCTACACGGGCTTCCTTTGCTCCACAGCCCCAGTGAGACACATTGTGACGTGTGCCAAGCCCTGCCATAGGACCGATGTGATATGCATCGACCTCGGAAGTGTGACGGGTCATAGCAGTGGCCATACGATAGAAGTCGGGGCGACCGGATCGGATGAATCCGTACCAGAGCCAGAGGTCAGATTCAAGTTCGGTATTGTCCCAGGCTCTGCCGCCGTGGTCATAGTTCCAGGTGTGGCGGGTGGTGTTGTATGAATGCATCACATCTCCGTAGTTCCAGAAGCCATACCAATGCTGAGTCTCGACCGCAGTCTGATAGAATTTGAGGTAATTGTCTATCTGCGATTCGAGGAACTGCTGGGTATCGTTGCCGTTCACTGCGGGGAGTGACCATTTGCCGAATACACCGGCACTATGAATATATTCGGGACTGGCCATCAACTGCACAATGTCCTGACCGATATCCGCCATTACGGATATGGAATCACGGGAAGGTCTTCCGCTGTAGGGGAAGAGAGTCAGTTCACTCGTGTGGGCTATCCCGTAAGGAGTGGAATACCCTTCGACATAGTCCTCGTAAGCGGCACCTAGTCCGTGGCCCACTGTATCGTAATGGCGCAGGTCCATTGCATCCTCGGCAGGACTCCACATCCAGACAGTAACCTTGCCCACATCCGAACGCATATCGGAAGCGTCAAGTTCTGCGGGGAAACTCTGCCAGAAGTTTTTGAGGGATACACCAAGGCCTCCGGTGTAGTCTCCGGCCAGAACGAAGCCGCGGGCGCGTTGGCCGGCCGCTGTTCCGAACCAAGTGCTCTTGTCTCCGGTGCGCTTCTTGATGGTGAAGCCGTCGGCATTGGCCTGCACGAGTTTGTAGTCATTGTATGAGGCCCATTCATTGATGGTTCTCACAGTCATCTCCGGAAAATCTTCTATGTTGGGAATATGCTCTCCACGGAACTGCTGCGTGGCAATGTCCGGCTGACGCATCACCTGCTCCATCATAGACTTCATATTCTCCTGTGACATCTGAGGATTCTGACCCTGAGGCCTTACTCCACGATTCTGGGGCTGACCCTGAGGCTGATTCTGGCCCTGAGGCTGATTCTGACCCTGAGGCCTTACTCCAAAACCCTGGCCGGGCATACGGACTGAACCCAGAAGGGGGAGTACGGCTTCTTCCCAAAGGCCGTCACCCTCTCCTGCAAAGGCTACGTGACGGTTGAGTACGCTCTCGCGGAAAGGAAGGCTGAATTCCACGCCGAGACCCTTGATGAAGTCTTCGGACTGCTCGCCGTCAAAGACGAAGCTGTGAACCATCTTAACGGAAACGGCATTCTTGTAAATATAGAACCTCACGCAGAAAGGCAACCACTCGCGAGTGCCGTCAATGGCCTTGTGCTTTCCTTCGATTTTGACTATTGCCGCATAATCCCCGGCTCTTTCCACGCTTGCAGAAGTGATTTCACTCTGAAAATCCACATAGGACAGAACATTTTCAGACGCCCTGCTCCTGTCCTCCGTGCGGGCTACCAGACGACCGTCAGAAGCCACAGTATTGCCGTTCATCACAATGGAACTGACCAGATTCGATCCGCTCCTGGGAAAAGTGATTTCGTATAATCCGTTGTCAATGATTATGTAAGCTTCATTCTCAGACTTGATCATCCCATTGGTGGCAGGGGTCTTAAGCTTTGATAGTTTCTTCACCGTCTTCTTGTCGGCGGCAACTGCATTGAGTTTGAGGCCGGTGGAATGTTCCGGATCCAAGGTGGCATAGAAGCCCATCCACTTGACGCTGCCATCGTTCCAATGGGCCATAGGCCAACCCTGTACAGGAATGACAGTACCGTCGGATGAAGTAAGTGTGAACGTGCCGAAGTCATTCATCTCGCCTTTGGCAAAAGGGATACCGAAATTCTGACCCGTACTGAAAGAAGGGGTCTTGTCAATCCACTGAAGATCGATGTCACGTGCATACAGGCCCAGAGATGCCAGGACCAGTGAAGCACAAACAAGCAGTTTTTTCATTTTTACGATATTATTCTGATAAGAAATTAGTAAAGAGAAAAAAATAAGTTGGTAAAAATTGACGAGTATTATTGAGGACAGATTTTGCTCTGAA
>DCIN01000021.1 GCA_002315815.1 Bacteroidales bacterium UBA1725
GACGGCAAGCAGGTCTGGTGGTGAAAGGAATCATCAAAAAAGTTCGAGATAGTGGCGGTTATTTTTGCAAATGCCGTTTCGGCTATGTAAATTGCAAGGGAATATGTCAATGATTGCACTGATGGAAACATTGAAAATGAATAATCGTGCCCGTCGTCTGTTTTTTGTTCTGATTATGGCGTTGCCTGTCTTGTCCGGAATTCCGGCAAATGCCCAGAAAATGACGATGCAGGAGGTTATTGATGTGGCTAAGACACAGTCCGTTATAGCTCTGGAGGCCAAGGCGGAGTTCGTTAGCGACTGGTGGGCCTGGCGTTCTTATATGGCGAGCAGGCTCCCGACCCTGTCCCTATACGGAGAGGCCGGAAACTACAGCCGGTATCTCAATCTGCTGCAGAAGCCGGAGACCGGAGAGATGGTCTATACCACGACAAACAACCTCAAGAACAGTCTCGGACTCAGAGCATCGCAGAACATCATTGCCACGGGAGGTACACTGTCCCTGTATTCGGAACTCACTAGAATAGACCAGTTCGGTCAGAACGCCGGAAAAACCTGGTATGCCGAGCCGCTGACCCTCTCCTACCGTCAGCCCCTGTTCGCCTACAATCAGTTCAAGTGGAACAAGCTCATATCACCAAAGGAGTATGAGAGAGCCAGACGTTCGTATCTCGAGTCTATGGAGAATCTGACTATGCTCGCCGCCAAGTACTTCTATTCTCTGATGCTTGCCGGAAAAGTGTATGAGACTTCCGGGGTCAACTACGCCAACACTTCGCGTATGCTCGGAATAGCCCGCGAACGTCTCGGGCTGGGAACCGTGACAAGGGATGAGCTCCTGCAGCTCGAACTCCGCCAGCTCAAGGACAGCATTGCAATAAATGAGAATCTTGTGAGCCTCAAACAGGCCCGTATGCAGCTCAATTCGCTTCTCGGCTATGACGAGTCCCACGAACTTGAGCCTGTGCTGGAGGAAGTTCTGCCTGACATTATGATGGATTTCGATCTGGTGTACCGCAAGTGTACCGAGAATTCTTCGTTCAATCTCCAGAACCAAATCAATGTCCTCAACGCTGAATCAGCGGTCGCCAAGGCTAAGGCTGACCGTGGCATCACGATGACTCTGTCCGCGAATTTCGGTCTTACCAACACAGGGCCACAGCTTTCCTCAGCCTATCAGAATCTTCTGGATCAGGAGGTTATCGGCCTGAGTTTCTCCATTCCCATCTTTGACTGGGGGCTTGGCAAGGGCAAGGTGAAGAAGGCTGAGGCTGCGGCGGAAGTTGTGCGGGCGCAGGTGGAACAGGCCGAGAATGACAAACGTATAAGTCTGTTCACAGCTGTCGGTCAGTTCAATAACCAACGCAATCAGTGCTATGTGTCCGGCAGGGCATCGACAATTGCCCAGGAGCGCTATTCCCTTGTGATGGACAAGTTCCGTTCCGGCAAGGCAACTGTTACCGACCTCAATACGGCCCGCAGCGAGAGCGATGATGCGATGAGGCAATATATCAACGATATAGCAAGTTATTGGAATTATTATTACACTCTCCGCTCCCTGACTCTCTATGATTTCATAGCCGGAGAGGATATTACCGTGTCCTACGATGAAATGGTGGAATAATATGGAAATCAAAATGTTCCCGGCGGCTTTCGTGGCCGCTCTCCTTCTGTTTTCCGGCTGCGGAAACGACTCCGAGAAAGTGATTGACGAAGGCAATCGGCTGGAATATGCAGCCAAGGTAAACGAAGTGCAGGTTGTTCCGTTGCAACGGCAAGACTTCCAGATGCAGCTTCTGTCCAACGGCAAGCTTACCGCGGCACGGAGGAGTTCGTTGCGCTTCAGCCAAAGCGGAACTGTTTTGGACGTGAAAGTGGGCAACGGTTCGCGTGTTGCCGCCGGACAGGTGATAGCCGAACTGGAAAGTTCTGATCAGAAGGCTGCCCTCGAGTCGGCACAGATAGATATGGACAGAGCCACCCTTGACCTTCAGGATGCTCTCATAGGTCTGGGTTATCCTCTTGCCGAGCAGGAGAATGTGCCGGAAGACGTGCTTCGCAGGGCTTCCATACGCTCCGGCTACAGTACAGCCAGCCTCAATCTCCAGAAGGCCCAGAGAAATATGGAAGGAACAGTTATTCGTGCCCCGTTCGACGGAAGGGTGGCGGACATCAGCCTCAAGGCCTGGGACAACACCGGTTCCGAACCATTCTGCACGGTTATCGATGACAGCGTCTTCGATGTGAATTTCACTGTTCTCGAATCTGAGTATCCTTTCCTCGAGAAAGGGCAGAAGGTCAGGGTGACTCCTTTCGGAGGAGGATCCCGTGAGGTTATCGGCAGGATAGCCACAATCAATCCGACAATAGACAAGAACGGGCAGGTCAGCGTATGCGCGAGGCTTGATGGTGGATCGTCGCTGCTGGACGGTATGAACGTGAAGGTCACTGTGGAGCGCACGGTTTCAAGCCAGTTCGTGGTTCCGAGAAATTCCGTTGTCATCAGGGATGGGATGGAGGTGCTGTTCCGTTACAATAAGAACGGTACTTCCGACTGGGTTTATGTGCATACTCTTAAGGAAAACAGTGAGAGTTACGCCATTGAGGCCAACTCCGACAGGGGTGCCACCCTTTCCGAAGGCGATCTGATAATATATTCGGGAAATCTAAACCTCGCCGACGGTTCTCACGTCAGCATCAAGGAGTGACACGGGGATGCTTGACAGAATGCTGAACAGACCCGTTTCGGTCACGATGGTGGTGCTTGTGCTCGTCGTGCTGGGAATAGTGGGCATAGGAAGACTTCCGGTATCCCTGATTCCCGACGTCGACATACCCTATGTAACCGTGCAGGTGGAGGATGAATCCAAATCCGCAAGGGAATTGGACGAGGCTGTAGTCAAGCCTCTGCGTCAGACACTTATGCAGACTGGCTACCTCGAGGAGATGCACAGTGAAGCGCGTGACGGTTCCGCTTCCATCACTCTCAACTTCGAACAGGGCAGGAACATAGACTATATCTTCATAGAGGTCAACGAGAAAGTGGACAGGGCTATGTCTTCCCTGTCCAAGATGGAGCGCCCCAAGGTATTCAAGGCCAGCGCCACGGACATTCCTGCATTCTACATCAATGTGACTCTTGCCGACGGAGTCGGAGAGTCCGCTCTTGTGTCCGACTCCCTGCTCTATCCCGTGAGCGAGAAGTTCCGCGAGATGAGTAGTTTCTCCCGTAACGTGATAGCCAAGCGCATTGAGCAGCTTCCGGAAGTCGCGATGGTCGATATCAGCGGAACATCCCGTGACGAGATTCTTGTAGTGCCGGACGAGGAGGCCCTCAAACGTCTCGATATGACCGTGCAGGATTTCGAATCCTGCCTGCGTTCTGCCAACGTATCACTTTCCAACCTTACGATAAGGGACGGAGAATATCACTATAATGTCAAGTTCCGTTCGTTTGCGAGAACCGCATCGGACATTGAGGAGGTATGGTTCAAGGCCGGAGACAGATTGCTGCAGATAAAAGACGTTGCCGATGTCGTTGTGCACCCTGCCCCGCGCAGCGGACTTACCATATCCGACGGCAAGGATGCGGTGGTGCTTGCCGTCATCAAGCAGAATGATGCCCGTATGTCCGACCTGCGCAAGTCCATAAACAAACTTACGAAAGCGTTCAGCAAGGATTACCCGCAGATGGAGTTCACTGTGACAAAGGACCAGACAGAACTCCTTGACTATTCCATCAATAACTTGCTGCTAAATATCATAGTGGCGATACTGCTGGACTGCCTCATAATCTTCCTTTTTATGAAGGATTTCCGCAGCCCGTTCCTGGTGACTCTCATCATCCCGCTTTCGCTGGTGATATCCTTCTTCGTCTTCTATCTGATAGGAATCAGCATAAACATCATATCTCTTTCCGGTCTGCTGCTCGGTGTCGGAATGATGGTGGACAACACCATCGTGCTCACCGACAACATCACAGCACACTGGCAGCGGGGAAACCAACTGCGTGACGCCGTAGTGAACGGTACTTCGGAGGTGAGAGGGGCGATGTTGAGTTCGGTGCTCACCACCTGCGCGGTATTCATACCTCTGGTCTTCATCGACGGTCTGGCCGGCAGCCTGTTTTTTGATCAGGCAGCCACTATCACGGTTGTGCTTCTGGTATCCTATCTGCTGACCATCACCGTCCTGCCTGTTTACTACTGGTGTTTTTACAGGAAACTACCACAATTCACCCCCAGCCCTTTCCTTTCACGTCTGGAGTTCAAGGGAGCTGTGGGCTTCTATGACAGGATTGTCTCCTGGTTCCTCGGACACAAATGGACGGTATGGGCCCTTCCTCTCGGTTCAGCAGTGGTGGTGGCAGTATGTATCGCTTTTATGCACAAAGAGAAGCTGCCTCCCATCAACTATACTGATGCAGTGGTGGAACTGGATTGGAATGAACATATCAATCTTGATGAGAACCGACGCCGTACTTCCGCACTGTTGGCGGCAATCAGTGACGATTGCGTTCAGACCACGGCTTTTGTCGGAGTCCAGCAATTCATTCTCAGCCACTGTCCGGATCAGTCCATCAGCGGATCTTCGGTATATTTCAAGTGCCCAGACAGCCGCACTTTGGAGTCGGTCAAGGCCAGACTCTCATCAGAAGTGGAGAGCAAGTATCCTCTGGCAGCGTGCGGCTTCACCTCATCGGGCAACATCTTCGATATGGTATTCTCGGAGAGAGAGCCTGCACTGCTTGCCCGTCTCCGCCCGTCGGAAGGTGAAGGAATCAAGGTGGAGAATCTCCAAAATACTATGTCCGCCATACGTGCAGCTTTGCCCGGAGTCCACATCGACGAGATTCCGCTCAAGACTGATGCGCTCTATGTCTCCGACCCCGAATTGATGGCTCTCTACGGCGTGTCCTTCGGCGACCTCACTGATGTTCTCTCCAACTCTCTCAACGGCAATACTGTATTCCAGATTGTACAGGGCGACAAGACTCTTCCCGTAGTGCTGGGTACCGATGTAAGGGAGATGGACGAGATTCTCTTCTCCAGTTTCATAAAGGTAAGAGCATCAGATGGTTCCGAGATGGAGATTCCTGCTGGAGCCGTGATGCGTCAGACTTGGGAACAGGATCTCAGAACTCTGGTGTCCGGTCAGGAGGGCGACTACTTCCCCGTAGCTCTTGATGTTCCGCAGCGGGATATCAGGAAGACCATTGCCGCGGTGGAGAATGCCGTGCGCTCCGACGGGTCTTTCGAGCCTGGCTGGTCCGGTTCATACTTCAGCAACATTGAGATGATTCGCCAAATGGCAATCGTTCTTCTGATTGCTGTTCTTCTTCTTTTCCTCATTCTGGCCTCCCAGTTTGAATCCGTGGTGCAACCGGTGATAATCCTTTCTGAAGTTGTGATAGATATCGCTGTCAGTCTTTTGGCCCTCTGGATTTTTGGTGTCAGCATCAATCTGATGAGCCTCATCGGGCTCGTGGTCATCTGCGGAATAGTTGTGAACGATTCCATCCTCAAGGTGGATACCATAAACAAACTGATAGCCGGGGGTATGGAGTGCAACGAAGCCATCCATCTTGCCGGTCACAGGCGTCTCAAGGCAATCATTATGACTTCCGTTACCACTGTGCTGGCTGTCGTGCCCTTCCTTTCCAGAGGAAATATGGGTGACGACTTGCAGTATCCTATGGCACTCGTGATAATAGTCGGTATGATTGTCGGCACCTGCGTGAGTCTCTTTTACGTGCCGGCCGTGTATGCCGCAATATTCAGAAAGAAACGGTGATGCAGGAGCGGAAGGGCATATCTTCTTTTTCTGTCCTGCTGCTGATGGCTGTGACGGCGGTGGTGGGCATTGCCTGTTTTTCTCAGCTCAAGGTACAGTATACCCCGTCGGCTTCCGGGCAGAACGTAAAGGTTAATTTCACCTATGCAAATGCCTCAGCGGAGACGATTGAGTCTGAGGTCACTTCACGAGTTGAGGCGGCTCTGGCCAACATCAGTTATTGTACGGGCATCAGTTCCATTTCCCGACCCGGTTCCGGTTCCGTGTCCATTTCTCTCAACAAGAAGGCTGACCTTCAGGCTGTCCGTTTCGAGGTCGCCTCGCGCATCCGCAATATCTGGAACTCCCTTCCCGACGGATGCTCATATCCCACCATTTCCCTGAACGCCAGAGGGGAGAAGAATCAGACAGCAATTGCTCTGAACGTCCGCAGCCCGCTGCCTTCCAAGGATATAGCCAAGTTCATAGAAGACCGTGTACTCTATCCACTGACAACACTGGAGGGGGTTGCCGATGTGTCATTCTATGGCGATACACCTTACGAATGGGTCATAACCTTCGATGCCGACAGGCTCAGCGTGTGCGGGTTCACCGTATCTAATCTGGAGACGGCCATTTCCAACTGGTTCTCCGACACAATGCTCGGAATGGTGAAAAACGGGGACAGCAGTTTCGGAGTCAAGCTCCGCAGTACACGTTCGTCCGACGAGGGGGATCTGGCAAGAATACCGATAGGGAAGTCCGCAGGGCGTATAGTCTATCTGGGAGACCTGGCCACTTTCCGCTATCAGGAGGCACTTCCTTATTCATATTACAGGATAAACGGACTCAATACTCTGGAACTTGCAGTATCATCTTCGCCCGATGCCAACATCCTGAACGTAGTCAAGGAGGTTAAGGAGAAGATTGCCCGGATGCAGAAGTCTTTCCCCGAGGAGATAGCCATATCCGTAAGTTACGATTATTCTGAATATATCGGGGACGAACTGGACAAGATATATTTCAGAACGGGACTATGTCTGCTGATTCTGCTCCTGTTTGTGTTCCTTGTGAACAGGTCCTGGAGATATATGGTGGTCATTGCGCTCACGCTTGCAGTGAACATCCTGATATCGGTGGCAATATATGCCTTGACGGGACTTCATATTCACATATATACGCTTGCAGGCATCACGGTGTCGCTGGGAATTATCATTGACAACAGCATCGTGATGATAGACCATTGGACGCGATATCGGAACAGGAGCGTATTCCCGGCACTGTTGAGTGCCGTACTAACCACAGTTGCAGCGTTGCTGGTAATCCTGCTTCTCCCGGAGACGGAAAAGGCCAACCTGACAGATTTCACCTTTGTTATCGTCATCAATCTCTGCGTTTCGCTGCTTGTATCCTACCTCTTCGTTCCCGCTCTGCTGGATTATTTCCCTATGGAGGCTGGAACCGTTTCGCACACTCCGGTCCGCAGATTGCGCAGGATAGTCCGGTGGAACAACAAATACAGCAGATTCATTGTCTGGGGTACAAGACACCGCTGGGTATTCATTCTGGTCTTCATTATGGCATTCGGAATACCAACCTGTCTCATCCCGGACAGGTCGGTCAAGTGGGAATACTATTCACAGAGGCGTAACTCCATAGACAAGTATATAGGTTCTTCGTTCTGGCTTTTCAATAAATCTCTTTCGGGATCCAAATTCTACAGGGAACCGGAGCGTGAGTCTCTGTCCATCAATGCCGGAATGCCTGAGGGCTGCACCGTGCAGCAGTTGGACGAAGTGATGCGGTGTATGGAGAATTATCTGACCGGAATCCCTGAGATAGAGATGTTTGAGACAAGCATAGGTTCTGCACGCAACGGCAACATCACTGTTCTATTCAAACCAGAAGTTGAGAACACTATGATTCCTCTCCAGATTAAAGGGGAGGTGATAAGGATGGCGGCTGACTTCGGTGGAGCCAACTGGAGGGTTTCAGGTCTTGACGACAGATACTTCAACAACAACATCATTACCGACCGCAAATATAGGGGAATCACCCTGACGGGTTACAACTATGCGGATCTGATTGAATATGGAGAAAAACTTGTAGCCTTCCTGTCAACTTACAGAAGAGTGAGCGGGCCGGAAATCTGGGGAGGGGATTACGATGACCGTCCCATCACAGAGTTCTCTGTGGACTATGACAGGGAGACCATCACGGCTCACGGATCCAGCCCGTATCAGTATTACCGCACTCTCTACTCACCCCTTTACAGTTCATATTACGGGAAATACAGGCTCGAATCTTCTGAGAAGGACAATTTCGATGCCTGGCACGTGGAGAATGTTGCCGTGAACGTGGGACAGAGTAAAGTCAAGCTTTCCGAAGTCGGGAGCATTCAGAAGAAAAAGACAGGTATTCCGATAAGGCGTTCGAAACAGTCCTATGAGATATCGGTGAGATATGATTTCATAGGCTCGTCCCAACTTGAAGAAAGGGTGATGAAAGAGGCTATCAACTATATGAACGATGAGGTGCTTCCTCTGGGTTACCGGGCCGGGGAAGGTGCTTTCGGCTACTTCATTGAGCATAAGGAACAATTCGCCGCTCTCATACTCCTTGTCATAGCCTTGATATTTGTCATTTGTGCCGTGCAGTTCAATTCCCTGAAGTATCCTGTGGCGATAATATGGATGATTCCCATATCGTTCATCGGCCTTTTCCTGATATTCGGACTTACTGACTTCTGCTTCGACAAGGGAGGTTTCGCTGCATTCGTGATGCTCAGCGGAATTACGGTGAATGCCGGTATCTATCTTGTAACTGCTTGGCTGGGTGTGGATGCCGGCCGTTCATCTGTCCGGTCCTATATCAAGTCCTTCAACCGTAAGATTTGGCCCATTTCGCTCACTATTCTCTCCACGGTACTGGGATTGGTGCCTTTCCTTTTTGACGGTCCGTCAGAAGTATTCTGGTTTCCCTTCGCAGTAGGCACCATATCCGGACTTTTTTTCTCAGTCATTGCTTTTGTTCTTTATTTGCCGGTGTTCTGCCTGAAGCGAAAGTCCTGACTTATTAGTATATTTGCGTGCTTTGACAAATAACCAATTGTAAGTATGCAGAAAATAATGGTTCTCTTTGTCTGCGCCATAGCTCTTTCCGGCTTTTTCGGCATTTCCGGATCTGTGTCCGCGCAGCCATATCAAGGAGAAAACCTTAACCGGGGGCTTGTTGGCATTCCGGTTGACGGAGGCTTCCGGCTCAGTTGGAGGATGTTCATTTCCGACAGGCAGGATATGCCCTTTGATCTTTACCGTTCTACGGACGGAGGTAATGCAGTCAAAATCAATGATGTTCCCATCGTGAAGACTTCGGATTTCAAGGATGTCGGGGCTGATTTGACCAAGGACAATGTCTGGACTCTCAAAAGTGCAGGGAAGGTTCTTGCCACCTGGAGCCGCAAGGCAGGGGAGCCGGCAGTGCCCTATATCTCTGTCCCGATTCAGAAACCCGAGCCCAGAAAAATCTTCGGTACGCAGCAGGAATATACTTACTCTGCCAACGATGCCACGGTCGCTGACCTTGACGGGGACGGTGATTACGAGATAGTGCTCAAATGGGAGCCGTCAATTACCAAGCTTCCGCCTGCAAGCGGTTATGCGGGAGCTACTTACATCGATGCATATAAAATGGACGGCACAAGGTTGTGGCGCATTGACCTGGGCCATAACATCAGGTCCGGCCCTCCCACCACGCAGTTCCTTGTATTCGACTATGATGGTGACGGTTGTGCCGAACTCTGTTGCAAGACAGCGGATGCTACCGTGGACGGTGTCGGCACTGTCATCGGCAACCCCGAAGCGGACAACCGTATCGCTGATGTCGAGGACCCCACCTACGGCAAGGTCAATCTTGGACCTGAGTTTGTGACCGTGTTCGATGGCAAGACAGGGAAAGCACTCGATACTCAAGAATATATTCCTCTCCGTTATCCGCTCGACAGTTGGGGTGGCTGGGGCGGAAACGGTCTTACCGACAATCTCGGTGAACGTTCTGACCGATTCAGTGCCGGGGTGGCCTTCTTCGATGGCAAGACCCCGTCGCCTTTTTTCGTACGCGGATGGTACGGCCGCATTGTCGTGGCTGCCTGGACTTTCAAAGGGGGCAAACTTGAGCCGCTCTGGGTTTTCGACAGCAGCGAGAAACGTTGGGCCGGTTATTCGGGTATGGGCAATCATTCCGTCAGCGTGGGTGATTTCGACGGGGACGGTTTCGATGAGGCTTGCATAGGCTCAATGATAGTTGACCACGACGGTAACGGCTTGTTCACCACCAAGTTGCGTCACGGTGATGCTCTTCATGCAGGAGATCTTGTACCTTCTCATCCCGGTCTGGAAGTCTTTGGTGTTCACGAGAACGAGGACAACACAATCCAGTTCGGAACTCCGGGCTTTGCTGTGTATGCGGGTAAGGACGGACAGATTCTTTGGACTGCCGCTCCCGGCGAGGATATAGGTCGAGGAGTGGCCGCAGATATTGACCCCCGTTTCGAGGGAGCAGAGTGTTGGGGTACGATGGTGGCGGACCGCGCCGATTGGGGTGGACTCCGCAGTTGCACCACAGGAGAGGTGGTATCGAGAAGCATCCCTTCTTCCACAAACTTTATTATTTATTGGGATGCAGATCCATACAGTGAACTTCTGAATGGTGTCTCAATCAGCAAATGGAATTGGAACACTGAAAGTACAGATGTTCTGATGAATGGTGAAGGGGTGCGTGCCAACAACGGATCCAAGTCCAATCCCTGTCTTTCCGCCGATATTTTCGGCGACTGGAGGGAGGAGGTGATATGGTCTGATACGAACAGCACCGAGCTCCGTATATACACTACCGACATTCCGGCAGTGAACCGTATGCCTACGCTGATGAACGACCGTATGTACAGGCTTGCCATTGCCTGGCAGAACGTCGCTTACAACCAGCCGCCTCACCAGAGCTTCGATATGGTGGCAAAGTTCAAAGAAATAGAAAACAGCAGCAGATGATGAAACGATTGTTCACCATAACGGCGATGTTTGCCGTGTGTCTGGGAACTGCGGCCCAGAGCGGAGAGTGGGAAAGACTCGACCGTGGTTTTGCCGGAGTCACCTGTCCTGAAGGCTTCCATCTTTCGTGGCGTGCATTTCCCTCTGACAAGGTAGATGCCTCATACGATATCCTCCGCAGCACTGACGGAGGAAAATATCTGAAAATCAATGATAAGGCTATCCGTTTAACGAGCGACTTCGTTGATGTTTCGGCGGATTTCTCCAAGGATAACGTCTGGGTTCTCAAATCAGGAGGAAAGACTCTCGCCTCTTTTTGTTGCAAGGCCGGTGAGGCGTTCCCTTATATCGAGGTGCCAGTAAGCAAACCCGCGAGCAGGGAGATATTCAGAATCACACAACGTTTCTACGGCACCACAGACCAGTACAATCCCGGGGACGAGAGCGACCTGTACAATTATACGGCGGGCGATTGCTCCGTTGGTGATCTGGACGGTGACGGGCAGTTGGAAATTGTTCTCAAATGGGATCCCTCCAATGCCTCCGTACCTGAGCGCACCGGAGTGACAGGCAATACTGTGTTTGATGCCTACAAGCTGGACGGTACTCTTCTCTGGCGCATCGACCTCGGGCACAATGTCCGTTCCACATACGCGACGGTTCCTTTTGTAGTCTATGATTTGGATGGCGACGGCAGTGCCGAATTCGTATGCAAGACGGCGGACGCTTCTGTGGACGGATGCGGAAACATCATAGGAAACTATAGGGCCGACTGGCGCTCGATGGACGAGTCTTCTGCAACTTTCGGACGAATTGCAATCGGCCCGGAGTACCTTACGGTATTCGACGGTCGGAGCGGAAAAGCTCTGGATTCGCAGAAATTCATTCCTATCCGCTTTCCTCTGGACAGTTGGGGAGGTATAGGCGGCAACGATGACGTTGATATCCGCCCCGAGAAATATACTGCCGGAGTGGCTTATCTTGACGGTAGAACCCCTTCCGTATTCTTTGTAAGGGGAGCAGACGGCAAGACGGTCGTAGCTGCCTGGTCCTTCAGGGATGGTAAACTTGAGAATCTCTGGAAATTCGACAGTTCCGAAGCCGAGTGGAATGGGTATTCGGGCAACGGCAATCCCAATGTGGCCGTTGCTGATTTCGATTCCGACGGTGCGGATGAAATCTGTGTCGGAGCGATGGTGGTCGATAATGACGGCCGTGGTCTCACTACAACCAGATTGCGTGGGGGAGTGGCCTTGCATACCGGCAAATTCATTCCTTCACGTGATGGCCTGCAGGTTTTCGGAATTCACGATACTGGTGGACAGATTGGTGCTTTCCTCAGTAATCCGGCGATGGCTCTGTACGATGGTGCCACCGGAGAAATTATATGGAGCAAAGGCCCGTACGAGACAGTCGGACGCGGAGTGGCTGCCGATATCGATCCCCGCTACGAAGGAGCTGAGATGTGGGTGGGTGCTGTCGATACTGAGCCTTCGCGAGGTGGCCGTATGGGAGCGCCTGCTCCCGTTGGCCCGGTTCCCGGTGGACCTGCTCCCGGCGGCCAAACATTCGGCGGCCCTATTCCCGGCGGTCAAGCATTCGGCGGCCCGGTTCCCGTTACTCCTGTCCTTGGCCCTATACCGGGCGGCGACCGCAGGATGATGGCTTCAGCCCGTGCCGTGTCCCCTGAGTACAACGGAGCTCTCAAGGGACTGTACAACGGTACAACAGGAGAACTTATCAGCAATTCAGCCCCTTCATCCTGCAATTTCACTCTCTTCTGGGATGCGGATGCACAGTCGGAACTTCTGGATGGCACTACCATCAGCAAGTGGAACTGGGAACAGAACAGTACGGATATCCTGTACAAGGCCGAAGGGGTGAAGTCCATCAATTCCAGCAAGTCTGTCCCCTGTCTGAGCGGTGACATACTCGGCGACTGGAGGGAGGAAGTGGTGTGGATTAATGCGGATGAGACTGCGCTGCGCATCTATATGACACCGGTGCCAGCATCAAACCGAATCCCAACCCTTCTGAGTGACCGCCAGTACAGGCTCAGTCTGGTTTGGCAGAATGCAGGCCACAATCAGCCTCCTCATACAAGTTTTGATATGCAGACAACATTCCGTTTTTAGAATAAATTAAGCTGTATCTCTCGTTAGAACAATCTCTCGTCAGAACAATCTCTCGTCAGAACAAACGTTCGCCGGACTAAGTAAATCTCAAAATAAAACTTGGTAATCTTGATTTCGTCTTATTGGTCCATATTTCACTCTTCATCGGTCACATAGC